>NZ_JBHYHC010000001.1:0-250269 GCF_042738955.1 Umezawaea sp. NPDC059074 | reverse complement strand
CCGCCGACGACCAAGGGCTTGGGATCGGAGAGCAACCCGACCTCCTCCGGCCTGGCATCCCCGGGCCCCGGGTTGTCCGCGCCGACGACGAACGACAGGCGTCCGGACGCGATGCCCTCGGCCACGAGCTCCGGGAGGCCGGGCTCGAGGATGTCGACCTCACCGCGCGACAGCCGCTCGACCTTCTCCACGTCCACGTCCGCGCACACGACGCGGTGGCCGAGGGAAGCCAGGCAGGCGCCCGTCGTCAGGCCGACATACCCCGTCCCGATCACTGCGATCCGTCGGATGAACACCTGCAGTCACTCCCCTAGTCCTGTGTCTGGCGGTCGGCGCGCGGGCCGACGTTGGCTACAGCAGCGTCGTCGTGCCGTGGGCGACCGAAGACGTGTACGCGTTGGTGCCGGGGAAGCTCGCCGTGTACCCCTTGAGCAGGACGCCCACCGTGACCAGGAGCGCCGGGGCGGAGTCGCACCGAGCGGTGCCCGTAGCGTCCGTGATCGCGGTGCACAGCGGGTTTCCCTCGACGGTGCGGAAAACGACGGTCTCGCCAACAACCGGCGCGCCGGTGTGCTGCTCGGTGAGCCGCGCGTCGATGCTCCTCACCGACAGCACGCTGGGCAGCGTGATCGCGAGCTTCGCCGAGCCGCCGGTCAGCACGGTCGCCGCGGCGGGCACGAAGTGCACGGCGACGCCGACCGGCTTCTCACCGACGGGGATCGTGGCCGTGACCGCCCTGGTCGCCGTGTCGATCACCGACACGGTGCCCGAGGTGAAGTTCGTGACGTAGACCTTGCTGTCGTCGGGCGTGAGGGCGAGGCCGATCGGCCTGCCGCCCACCGGGATCGGCGCGCCGTCGACCACGGGGACGTTGGGGTTGCCCACGTTCTCCAGGTTGAGCACCGACACCGTGTTGGAGCCCGAGTTCGTCACGTAGGCGCGCTTGCCGTCGGCGGTGATGTCGACGCCGTACGGGACCTGGTTGACCGTGACGATCCGCAGCACGGTCCTGCTGGCCGTGTCGACGACCGCGACGTCCTCGGAGTTCTTGTTGACGACCAGCAGGCGGCTGCCGTCGGGCGACACGGCGAGCGAACTGGGCCTGCTGCCGGTGTACACCGACGCGGACACCGTGTTCGTCGTCGCGTCGACGACCGTCAGCGTCGTCGGGCCGGTGACGTCGTTGGCCACGTAGACGGTCTTGCCGTCCGGGGAGATCGCCACGCCGTCCGGGCTCGGGCCGACGTTCACGGTCTTGACGACGCTGAGGGTGGCGACGTCCACAACGGACAGCGTGCCGTCGCCGTAGTTCGTGACGTACACGAAGCCGCCGTCGGGCGCGACGACGACACCCGCGGGCTTGGAGCCCACCGGGATCCTCGCGTCGACCGAGTTGGTCGGCGCGTCGATCACCGACAGCGTGTTGTCCCTGAGGTTCGTGACGTAGCCACGGGTTCCGTCGAACGCGATGTCCGCCGTGTACGGCGAGCTGCCCGCGTTGTCGGTGACAGTCCTGGTGATCGAGTTGTCCGCGGTGTCGATGACCGACACACCGCCGCCGTTGTTGGCGACGTAACCGAGCACGCGTCCGATCGGGTCGGCCGACGCCGCGGGCGTGGCGACGAGCGCCGACACCGCCGCGGCGACGGCTAAGACCGTCGTGGCGCGAGAACGATCGAGAACTGGCATGTGGAGCCTCCTGGCGCTGATCCCCGACCTAATCCGGACATCGCGCGCCGAACCGTTGGTGTTAGCCGATTTCCCGTACCGTCGTGTCCTCGGTGGAGTGACCCCGGTCGGCGGCGAACGCGCGGAGCACCGCGTCGTCGGTCACGTCGACCAACGTCCTGCCCCACTGGTCGGTCCCCGACGCGTTCAGGACCGCGGGTCCGTCCGGGAAGGGGCCCTTCGAGCGGAAGCCCAGCAGCTCGTCGAAGACGCCGATGTAGTTCTCCGCCTGGGGCCGCCAGTCCAGCACCTTCTCGCAGCGCCGCCGCCCGGTCGCGCCCAGTTCGGCGCGCCGCTCGGGGTCGTCCAGCAGGTCCAGCAACGACTGCGCGAACCCGTCCACGTCGCCGGGCTCCACGTACACCGCGCAGTCGGCGGCCGACACCACGGTCTCGGTCAGCCGGTAGGCCACGACCGGGACGGCGTAGGCCATGTACTCCATGGTCTTGTTCATCGTCGACACGTCGTTCAACGGGTTCAGCGGGTCCGGGCCGACACCCGCCGACGCGGTGGAGAGGTAGCGGGAGATCTGCTCCGGTCCGACGCGGCCGGTGAACTCCACGTAGTCGTCCAGGCCCCACGCGGTGCTCTGCTCCTTCAGGTCCTCCAGGCAGTCGCCGAACCCGAGGAGCGCGAAGCGGACGTCGGTGCGCCCGCGGTCGTGCACGATCCGCTTGGCCACCTCCAGGACGCCGTCCACGCCGTCCTGCGGGCCCATGATGCCGAGGTACGCCACGAGGTGCTTCCCGCCGCGCAGCAGGGTCGGGTCGCCCGCGGTCGGCCGCATGACCGACGTGTCCGGGCCCGACCGCACGACGGCGGTGTGCTCGCGGGGCACGCGGCCCCGATCCCAGGCGATCTTCTGGTACGAGGTGTTGGTCGACGTCACCCGGTCGGCGGTGCGGAACGTCCGCCGCTCCAACCACTTCAGGATCGCCAGCTGCGCGCGGCCCGCGACGCCCTTCGGCTTGCCGAAGCGGGACAGGAACACCTCGGGGTTGAGGTCGTGGTGGTCGAAGAGGAACTTGACGCCCATCGTCCGCCACAGCAGCGCCAGCGCCCAGTAGGTGTCCGGCGGGTTGCACGCCTGCATGACGTGGAACCGGCTGCGCCGCCACACCTTCTGGCTCAGCCACGCGGTGCGCAGCCAGCAGTACAGGAACTCCCACGCGTAGCCGACGACGCCCTCGGCCTGGGGCGGCGGCCGGTACTTGTACAGGTGCACCGAGTCCAGCACGGCGTAGGCCGGGTCACCGGGGCCCTTCGGGCAGATGACCGAGACCTCGTATCCCGCGTTGACCAGCGCCCGGCACTCCAGCCAGACCCTGCGGTCCAGCGGGACGGGGAGGTTCTGCACGATGATCAGCACATGCGGCGCGCGTCTCACTGAACCCTCTTCCTGAGGTGAGCTGACGCTTCGTAGTCGCTCCGCACAGCCAAAGGGTTACCGGTTTCGCCGAAACATCACAGCCAGGCGGCTCACGGCTACGCGGCGTACCGCCGAGCGGTGTAACGCTGAGTGCACCCCGTGCCGATATCCGGGGCAGGCGGAAGGTGGGTTCGGGGTGTACATCGCTTCTGCGCGAGCCGGCACGCGCACTCGGCTGGGCGCGGTTCCCAGGACGGTCGTCGCGCTCGGCGTGGTCAGCCTGCTGACGGACGTGTCGGCGGAGATGATCACGGCGTTCCTCCCCGTCTACCTGTTGTTCAGCCTGAACATCGGCTACGTCCAGTTCGGACTGCTCGACGGCCTGTACACGGGCGCGACCGCGGTCCTGCGGCTGGTGGGCGGGCACGTGGCCGACCGGCTGCGCAGGCCGAAGCTGGTGGCGGGCATCGGGTACGGCCTGTCGGCGGCCACCAAGCTGGTCTTCCCGGCGGTGGGCGCGTCGGCGTTCGGCATCGGCGGCGTGATCGCCGCGGACCGCGCGGGCAAGGGCCTGCGCACGGCTCCGCGCGACGCGCTGATCTCGTTGAGCGTGCCCCCGGAGCAACTCGGCACCGCGTTCGGCGTGCACCGGAGCATGGACACCGTGGGCGCGATGATCGGCCCGATAGTGACGTTCCTCATCCTCACGAACCTCGGCTCCGCGCCGACCCCGTTCTTCGTCGTGAGCTTCGGCTTCGCCGTGCTGGGGCTGATCGTGCTCGGGTTCTTCGTGCCGGAACGGGCGCAGGCCACCGCGTCCGTCGGGCCCCGGCCCAGC
This sequence comes from Umezawaea sp. NPDC059074, assembly GCF_042738955.1. NCBI lineage: Bacteria > Bacillati > Actinomycetota > Actinomycetes > Pseudonocardiales > Pseudonocardiaceae > Umezawaea > Umezawaea sp. NPDC059074. The sequence continues at coordinate 246,334 of NZ_JBHYHC010000001.1, read as the reverse complement.
ATCAAGGCCGGCCTGGCGCTGCTGAAGGACGTGCCGTTCCGCCGGGCCGGGATGATCGCCGCCCTGCTGGGCCTCGCGACGGTGTCGGACGCGTTCGTGTTCGTCCTGGTGCAGCGCACCACCGAGATCCCGCTCGGGTGGCTGCCGCTGCTGCCGCTGGGAACGGCGTTGACGTTCCTGCTCTTCGCGGCCCCCCTCGGCCGGTTGTCCGACCGGATCGGGCGCTGGCCGGTGTTCTTCGGCGGCCACGTGCTGCTGCTGGGCGTGTACCTGCTGCTGCTCGCGCCCGCGGGCGGGGCTCCCCTGGCCGTCGCGGCGCTGCTGATGCACGGGCTGTTCTACGCGGCCACCGACGGCGTGCTGTCGGCGTGGACCGGGGCGATGATCCCGGAGTCGCTGCGCGGCTCGGGGCTCGCCGTGGTGCAGACCGGGCAGGCGCTGGCGCGGCTGGTGTCGTCGATCGCCTTCGGGTTCCTGCTCCAGTACGCGACGTTGAGCACGGCGGTCCTCACGGCCGTCGGCCTGCTCGGCGTCGCGCTGCTCGTCGTGCTCGTGGTGACCCGCAAGGAGGAGTCGGCGTCGTGACCCGCAACCGCACCGCGCTCGGGGTGGTCCTGATCGTCGTGGTCGTGCTGGCCACGGGGATCTACCTGTGGCGGGTCGGCGGGCCGTCCGGCGCCACCGCGGCGACCGCTCCCGCGGACGGCGCGGCCATCACCCTCGTGGACCAGCGCGACGGCGGGGACGCCGTGGCCTCCGTCGACCCGTCGGCCACCGACGGGCCGCGGACGCCCACGGGACTGCGGTGCCAGCGGATCTACACGGCGGCCGGGACGACCGTGTGCCTGCGGGTGGCGGGGATCGGGCCGTCGTTCGAGGCCGCGGTGTTCGTCGGCGGGACCGTGGTGAAGTCGATCCCGTTGCCGGGTGTGCCCTCGCGGGCGCGGGTGTCCGCATCCGGGAAAATCGTGTCGTGGACGGTGTTCGTGACCGGCGACTCGTACTCCTCCGCGGGCGGGTTCTCCACCCGCACCGGGTACTTCGACCTCCGCAGCGGCGAGGTCGTGGAGTCGTTGGAGACCTACGCGCTGACGGTCGACGGGACGGCGCACACGGCGTCGGACGTGAACTACTGGGGCATGACGTTCGAGGCCGACGACACGGCGTTCTACGCGACCGTGGGCACCGGCGGGCGGCGGTGGCTGATCAAGGGGTCCACGGCTTCCAAGACGGCCGCCACCGTGCGGCAGGGGCCGGAGTGCCCGTCGCTGTCGCCGGACGGGAAGAGGCTGGCGTACAAGAAGGCGACCAAGTGGGTCGGCCGGTGGGAGCTGGCGGTGTCGGACCTCGCCACCGGGGTGGAGACGGTGCTTCCGGGAACGGCCGGGATCGACGACCAGGCGGCGTGGCTGGACGACTCGACGCTGGCGTACGGGGTGCCCTCGCAGCAGACCGGGGTGCCGGGGGTGTACCGGGTCGCCGCCGACGGGAAGTCGGAGCCGGTGCTGGTGGCCACCGCGGCCTCGTCGCCGGTGCCCGCGCGGTAGTTCTTCGGCCCCATTGGAACGTATAGCGCGGTACGGGGCTTGTGGCAAGACCCCGTGGCCGGTCCAGACTTCGAGCCCTGCCGAGGGTTTGGAGGGTTCATGCGGGTGCTGTTGTCGACCATCGGGTCACGGGGCGAGGTCCAGCCGGTGGTGGCGCTGGGCGTGCGGTTGGTCGAACTCGGGCACGAGGCGCGGGTGTGCGCGCCGCCGGACTTCCGGTCGCTGGTGGAGGGGCTGGGGCTGCCGTTCGTCCCCATCGGGCCGGAGCTGAAGGGCACCGCCGAGCCCGGCCGGGCTCGACCCACGCCGTCGCAGCTGAAGGAGATGGCCGACGCGAGCGTGGTCACCCAGTTCGAGACGGTCGGGGCGGCCGTCGAGGGGTGCGACGCGCTGGTGGCGGGCGGGGCGTTGCAGTTCGCCGCGCGGTCGGTGGCCGAAGCCGCCGGGGTGCCGTACTCCTACACGTCCTACTGCCCCGTGACGCTGCCGTCCGACGAGCACGCGCCGCCGCCGTTGTCGTGGCGGGGCGGGGACGCGGTCGAGGGCGACAACCGGGTGCTGTGGGAGCGGGACGCGGACCGGTGGAACACCACCTTCGGCGAGGTGGTCAACGCGCGGCGAACCGCGTTGGGGTTGCCCGCGGTGGACGACGTGCGGGGGCACATCTTCGGGGAACGGCCCTTGTTGGCGGCGGATCCCGTGCTGGGGCCGTGGGACGGGGCGTCGGGCGTGGTGCAGACGGGGGCGTGGCTCCTGCCCGACTCGCGGCCGCTGTCGGCCGACCTGGAGGCGTTCCTCGAGGCCGGGGAACCGCCGGTCTACTTCGGGTTCGGGAGCGTGCGGGCACCGGTCGAGATGAGCCGGGTGATGGTCTCGGCGGCTCGGGCGGCGGGACGGCGGGCCGTGGTGCTGCGCGGGTGGACCGGCCTGGACCTCGTGGACGAGGGCGGGGACTGCCTGTCCCTCGGCGAGGTCAACCAGCGGGCGCTGTTCCCGCGCGTGGCCGCCGTCGTGCACCACGGCGGGGCCGGGACGACGACCGCCGCGGCGTTGTCCGGGGCGCCGCAGGTGGTGGTGCCGCAGATGTACGACCAGTTCTACTGGGGCGAGCGGGTGGCCTCGCTGGGGATCGGCGTGGCCCACCGCGAGCCGCCCACCGCCGAGTCGTTGGCCACCGCGCTCGGCGAGGCGCTCCGGCGGGGGGCGCGGGCGCGCGAGGTCGCCGGGTCGGTGCGGACCGACGGGGCCGACGTGGCCGCGCGGTTGGTGACGGGCTAGGCGGACCAGCCGGTGGGGTGCTGGGCCTTGACCTTCTGCCACGAGGGCGTGGCGATGCGGCCCGCCTTGCGGGTGAAGGCGTGGTCGGTCAGGCGGAAGGGCCGGGAGAGGTCCACGTAGCTGTCGTGGGTCGCCTTGGGGTCCCAGGCCTTGGTGGGGATCCGCAGGTGGTCCTGGCGGTCGCTCTTGTCCTGGCTGGTGATGCGCAGGACGTCCACCCGCTTGCGGTAGGTGCGGATCACCACGCACGGGCGGATCTTCGCGCCGGTGCCCTCGCGGAACGGGACGTCCGCCCACCAGATGTCGCCCGGCTGGGGCCGGGTCAGCCACGAGGAGTCCGGGACCGAGTCGCGGAGCTTGCCGGGGCGGGGCTTGCGGCGGAGGAGCAGCACCGCCGCCGCGGCCGCCACGAGCAGGGCCGCTAGGACGTACCAGAGGGTCATGACAGCTCGCTATCGGTGGGGACCGGGGAATCGGGTCAGTCTGCCGTTCCCCGGCCCCGTCCGCCGATCACGGGCGGAACCACGCCGTGCGCCACGGGCGGCCGTGGGTGAGCAGCCGCCCCACCGACATCGGCCGGTAGCCGTCCGCCCGCAGCGCCGCCACGAGGGCGCGGGTGACGTCCCCGCGGTCGAACGTGGGACGGGGGGTGGTGTCGCCCTCGGGGACCTCGAAACCGTCGTGCAGGAGGACGATCGCGCCCTCGTGCAGGGCCGGGAGGGCGCGGGCGGCGACCTCCGTCGCCGTGCCGTCCACCCAGTCCTCCACCGTGGGACCCCAGACGACCGGGAGCAGGCCCGCGCGGCGGGTGGCGGTGAACGTGGCGACGGACTGGGAGCCGTACGCCGGGCGGAACAGGGTGATCTCCCGGCCCGCGACGGCCTCCAGGCGGCGTTTGCCGTCCACCAGCAGGGCGTGCACGTCCTGCTGCTCGGTGAGCCGGGAGTGGTCGATGCCGTGCAGCGCCACCTCGTGGCCCTCGGCGAGGACGCGGCGCAGCAGGTCGGGGTGGGCCTCGGCGCGTTCCACCAGGACGAAGAACGTGGCCTGGATCCGCAGGTTCGCCAACGCCTCCAGCACCGCGGGGGTGCCATCGGGGTCCGGGCCGTCGTCGTAGGTCAGGGCGACCACGCGCTCGGCGGTGCGGATGCCCTTCAGCGAGCCGAGCGGGCTCAGGAGGCCGTCAGTCGCCCGGCGCACCCGGCGCTTCGCCCGCGGGGACAGCTTGTCGGCCACCTTCGCCGTGAGCGAGCCGATCACCGGGCGATCCCCTCGGCGAGGGTGGCGACCTGGGCCGCGGCGCGGTCCCAGGAGTAGTGCGCGGCCACGCCCGCGACGCCGGTGAAGGCGTTGTGGTAGACCGAGTCGTCGTCCAGGAGCTGCGCCACGACCTTGGCGAGTTCGGCCGGGTCGTCGGTGGAGACGAGGTCGCCGTCGTGGCCCGCGGTGATGATCTCCGGCATGGCGAAGGCGTCCCGCCCCACGCACGGCAGCCCGCGGGACAGCGCCTCGACGAAGGCGATGCCGAAGCCCTCGAAGCGGGACGGCAGCACGAAGAGGTCGTGCGAGTCGTACAGGGCGCCGATCCGCTCGACCGGCAGCCGGCCGAGGAAGTCGACGCCCTCGGGGACCGGGCCGTCCAGCGGCCAGGTGTCCGGGCCCACGACGGTGAGCGTGATGGCGGGGTCGACCTCGCGCCGCAGGAGGTCCAGCGCCTTCACGACCTGGTCGCCGCCCTTGGTCGGGAAGTCCTTGCCCACCATCAGCAGCCGCCTGCGGGGACCGCTCAGCCGTCGGCGGTGGGCCACCTCGACGGCCGCGGTGTCGCCGCTCGCGCTGATGCCGGGGTTGACCACGTGCACCTTGTCCCTCGGCAGGCCGGTGACCTCCACGAGGTGGTCGGCGAACCAGGAGCTCATCGCCAGCACCCCCGAGGCGGCGGCGTAGACCTCGCGCTGGCGCTCGGCGGAGCGCTCGACGTCGGCGCGGGTCAGCGACGGGAAGTGGCTCAGCCCGCCGGGGCGGTCCACCAGGTCGAGCAGGACGTCGTAGCTGAGGTCCTGGAGCATCAGGAACGGGCGGTCGAACGTGGTGAGGTCCTGGATCTGGAGCACGACGTCGCACGGGTTCGCGCGCAGCGCCCGGCGCAGCGTCCACTCGTCGAAGCGGCGGGTCGACGGCGCGTGCCGCCACATCGAGACCCAGCGGCCGTCGACGCGGCGGGCATGGGCGGCCTTGAACGCGTTGCGCAGCACCGGCGGGTGTTCGACGCCGAGGTCGACGACGTCGACCTTGCCCCGCAGCGCCTCGCGCAGGTTCCACGGCGTGTGCGACCAGGTCAGCTCCGGTCGCGCGTCCCAGCTGCAGGCGAACCCCAGCCTCATACCCCGATCCCCGCTTTCACGTCCACGAGAACCGGGCCCGCGGCCAGTTCCCCTCGCCGGGCCAGCCGCCACAGCGCGCCGATGATGCCGATGAACAGGAACAGCACGCCGCTGATCATCGGGAAGCCGAGGCCGTCGAAGGTGGCGAACGACAGGCCCGCCACGGCGATCGACGCGGCGAGCGCCTGGCCGAGGTGGCGGTTCTCCTCGTCCCGCGCGCGGACGCGGACGCCGCGGGCGGTGACGAACCCGATGACGAACAGCAGGATGAGCGCGGCGAGGCCGAAGAACCCGGTTTCCACGATGCTGCCGAGGAACTGGTTGTCCAGCGTGATGAAGTCCTTGGGCAGGAACGTGCCCAGGCCGCGGCCGAACCACGGCGACTGGTCGATGAACTGGCCGACCACGACGTAGTCGTCGGTGCGGCCCTGGATGCTGGGGTCGTCGGCCCAGCCGGTGAACAGGCCGGTGATGGTGCCGACGAGACCGGGGATGAGCAGCCGCAGCGCGACGACGAACACCGGGGCCACCAGCAGCGCGATCCCGCGCCGGACGCCGGACCAGCCCGCGAACAGCACGATGAACGCCACGAACATGCCGAGCGTGGCCGAGCGGGACACCGACATCGGGCTCGCGAGTCCGATGAGGACGACCAGGCTCCACCACAGCCACCGGCGTTCCTTGACGTAGAACGCGAGGTGCAGCGCGACCGGGAACACCACAGCGAGGACGACGCCGAACTCGATGGCGTGCGAGGCGGTGGCCGACACCCGGCGGAAGTTCGACCGGTCGGACACGTTGCCGATGTCGTAGTTGATCTTGAGGCCGGGGAGGTGGCCGTACAGCTCGGCGACGTTGAAGCCGGTCGCGAACTGGAGCAGGCCGATGAACGCGATCACGCCGGTGAGGACCACCACCGTGCGCAGCAGCAGTTCCACGCTCCGGCGGGTCTTGAGCATGTCCGCCGCGACGAAGGCGATGCCCATCCACGACATCGTGGTGAGCAGCGCCCGGTCCGCGCCCGAGAGCTGGTCGGGCGGCAGCGGGCTGAGCGTGCCGAAGACGTAGGACAGCATCACCGAGAGCACCAGCAGGCCCACGGCGACGCGGGCCGGTTGCAGGTAGGTCTTGGCCCCGGACTTCGGCAGCATCCTGGTGACGAGCCAGAACACGACCATGCCCATGCCGACGACACCGGCGGGGGTGCCGCTCGCGCCCAGCGGGCCGATGATCAGCTGGGCGGGCAGGAGGAAGAGGAGCACGGCGAAGAAGGTCAGCAGACCTCGTGCGTCGCCCTTCTCCTGTCGGGTGGGGAGTCCGCGCATGGGGTCAGTCGCGCTGGGCAGGCCGCGCGCTCACCTCGAGTTCGGTCCGCGGCCATGCGACGTGATCGGGGTTGGGGACGGGCTTGATCCGCTGGGTCTCGTCGGCCGGGCGCGGCCTGCGCATCGGCGGCCTGCCCCGCGGCGCTGGCTGCTCCTCGGGCACCGGCGCGGACTTGACCGTCGGGGCCTGGGTCGAGGGCACCCGCTTGGGCACCGGCACCGGCGCCGGGATCGGAGCGGGCTCCGGGGCCTTGACGCCGTTGGTCTTCGGCGGCTCGGGGACGGACGTGTCGAACGCCTCCGACTCGTCGAAGTCCTCCTCGGGCTCGTCCTCGCTCCGCGCGGCGGCGGCCTTCTGCCGCTTGCGGGTCTGGACGCTCTCCCGGAGGAACGCGATCAGCACGGTCAGCGCGAGCCCGACGACCGCCATGCCCGCGAGCGCGCGCATCTGGCTGCCCCGCTGGACCTCGGCGTGCGTCGGCGTGGTCACCGGGTTGGTGGTGATCAGCAGGTTCTCCGGCGCCTTCAGGTCGATCTGGTTCTGGGTCAGCAGCTCGGTCATCGACTTCTCGATGATCTGCGCGGTGCGCAGGGCCGCCTCGCGGTCCTTGGAGTTGGCGGTCACCTGGAGCATCGGCGCCTCGCCGGGGACGATGTCCACCAGGTACTCGGCCGTGCCGCCCTTGGCGACCATCTCCTCGATGGTGGACTTGTCGTTCATCTTCCGCGCGGTGATCTCGGCGACGATGCCGAGCGAGCCGCCGAACCCGAGGTACGGGTTGGCCTGCCCGGCCTGCGACGAGCCGACCTGCGCGGGCACCAGCAGCACGTCCGAGGCCTTCACCTCGTACGTCGGCGGGACCATGAAGAAGATGCCGATCGCGGCCGCGACCATCAGCGCGACGCCGACGGTCACCACGACCCACTGCTTGCCCAGCACCTTGAGGGCGCTGACGAAGTCGACATCGGTGCCGGGGGTCTCCCGCGCACTCGTGATCACCACTCGCCGTCCGCGTTTCTTGTCCTGGCTCATTCGAGCACCTCCACCCCGTTGGCCCTGGCCAGTTCCCGCCGCCAGACCTCCAGCGACAGCAGCGTCCACAACCTCGGCTGTTCGTTCCTGCTGCCGGAGTCGTGCTCCGCCAACAACGTCCGCACGGCCCGCGGGTCGAGCACCTCGCCGACGAACGACGAGGGCCCGGTGAGCAGGTCGTGCGCCATGTCCCGCAGGCCGTCCCGGAACCAGGCGTCCAACGGCACCTTGAACCCGGACTTCTTGCGGTCGACCACTTCGTTCGGCAGGTGGGCCCGTGCCACTTCCTTGACCACCCATTTCGTGACGCCCTTGCGCACCTTCACCGAGCTGGGCAGCGTGAACGCCAGCTCCACCAAGCGGTGGTCGAGGAAGGGCGGGCGGAGTTCGAGTGAGGCGGCCATCGACATGCGGTCGCCGCGTTCGAGCAGGTTGTCCGCGAGCCACGAGTGCGAGTCCGCGTACAGCATGCGGTGCAGGGCGTCGCCCCGGCCGCGCTCGTACGGGCCCGTGGCGCTGCGGGCGGCGGGACCGCCGAGGAGCGCGTTCCGCTCGTCGACGGTGAACGGGGCGAACCAGCCGCGCATCCGTTCCGCCGCCGTGGGCTCGGCCATCGCGCGGACGGCGACGCCGAGGCGGGCGCGGCTGGCGGGCAGCGCGCGTTCCAGCCGGTGCAGGGCGGGGCCGCGCAGGGCGGCGGGCACGAGCCCGGCCCAGCGGGTCGCCTGCGAGAAGCGGTGCTTGGGGTAGCCGCCGAACAGCTCGTCGCTGCCCTCGCCGGACAGCACCACCTTCACGTCGCGGCGGGCGAGCTGCGCGAGCTTGAACACGGCCACGTCGGCGGGCTCGGACAGCGGCGCGTCGCGGTGCCAGCTGAGGTTCGCCCACGACTCGCGGAAGTCGTCCGCCGTCACGATCACGTCGTGGTGCTCGCTGCCGACGAGCTTCGCGACCTTGTGCGCCCAGTCCAGCTCGTCCACGCGCGGGTCGCCGAATCCGGCGGAGAACGTGTGCAGGCCCGCGCCGTCGCGGGCCCGTGCCACCAGCGCGGTGATGAGGCTGCTGTCCACGCCGCCGGACAGGTACGCGCCGACCGGCACGTCCGCGACCAGCGCGTCGCGCACGGACGCGTCGAGCGCGTCCGCGACCAGCCGGACGGCCTCCTCGGGCGTGCGTGACGCCACGACGGGCTCGCGCGGCAGCTCCCAGTACGGGGCGATCGTCACCGCGCCCTTGGCCGTGAGCCGGAGCCGGTGGCCCTGCGGCACCTTCCGCACGCCCTCGACGAGCGTGTACGGCGCGGGCACGGACCGGTGCGCCAGGTAGTCGTGCAGGCTCGCCCGGTCGACCTCGCGGTTGCCGATGACCGGGAACAGCGCCTTGATCTCCGAGGCGAACGCGAAGACCTCGGAGTCGAAGTAGTAGTACAGCGGCAGCACGCCCATGCGGTCGCGGACGAGGTGCAGGTCGCCGCTCTCGGCGTCGTGCAGCGCGTAGGCGAACTGGCCGCGCAGCTTGCGCACGCCCTCGATCCCGTGGCGCTCGTACAGCGCCAGCAGGACCTCGGTGTCGCCGCTCGTGCGGTAGGGGTAGTCCACTTCGGACCGGAGCTGCCGGTAGTTGAGGATCTCGCCGTTGAACGCGACCGTGCGCCGGCCGTCGTGGCTCGCCATCGGCTGCGTGGACGAGCCGAGGTCGATGATGGACAGTCGCGTGTGGGCGAAGCCGAGCGGCCCGGACGTCCAGACGCCCGAGTCGTCCGGTCCTCGGTGGACGAGCCGCGACGCCATGGCGCGCAGCAGGTCCGCGTCGGCGGGCGCGCCGTCGAGCCTGCGGTACCCCGCTATCCCGCACACGGGCGGCCTCCCTCGGCCAGGTCCACGAGCTGCTGCGCGCGGGAGTTCCACGACGCGGGCAGCACGGACGTGCGCAGCTTCTCCGACGACAGGGGGCCGCCCTCGGCCAGCGAGGTCTCGACCAGGGCCACGAAGCCGTCGTGGTCCCTCGCCACCCGCACCCGGTCGGTGTAGTGGTCGATCTCGGGGAAGTCCGTCGTCACGATCGGCAGGCCGAGCGCGAGGTACTCCTTGAGCTTGATGGGGTTCGCGTGCTTGATCCAGTCGTTGTCGAGCCACGGCATCAGCGCCACGTCGAACGCCGACCCGTACGCCGGGATCTCCTCGTACGGCTTGAACCCGAGCCAGTGCACGTTGGGGTACTTGGCGAACCGCTCCATCGAGCAGGTCGCGTCGCCGATGAGCACCAGCGAGGCGTCCGGCAGCGACTTGGCGACGTGCTCCAGCAGGTCGAAGTCGACGGTGTAGTCGTCCAGGCCGCCGAAGAAGCCGACGATCGGGCCGGGGATGCCCGCCAGGTCGGCGGGCAGCTCGGCGGCCGGGCGGCGGCTGAAGTGCTCCAGGTCCACGCCGTGGTCGAGGAAGTACGAGCGGTCGCCGGTGGCGTCCCGCTCCTGCTCCTGCAACGCGCGGCTGACGTAGAGCACGTGGTCGGAGTGCGCCAGCAGCTCGTCCTCCAGCGCGGCGATGGTCTTCTGGTCGGACTCCGGGAACGCGGAGTGCCGGTCCGAGCGGTTGTACAGCAGCGCCTCGCGCCTCATCGGCTCGACGACGTCCCACGCGGTGGGGATGGTCGCCACGACGACCGGGCTGCCCATCCGCAGCACGGCGCAGACCGCCCGCACCTGGGCGCGCACCAGCACGGAGTTCAGCTTGCGCAGCCACGGCTTGCCGTAGAACGGCAGCGGCAGCGGGGTCATCACGTGGAAGCCGGGCACGTCCGGCAGCGGCCTGCGCACCAGCATCGCCACGCTCTTGGCCTTGCGCAGGATGCGGCGGGCGAACATCGTGCTGCGGCCGGGCAGCGGCATCCGCATGCCGATGCTGTTGACCAGGAGCACCTTGCGCTGCTCGGCCACGCGGGTCAGCAGCTGGAAGTCCGAGTGCGCCCGGTTGTGGTACCACCAGTCCTGGGCGGAGAAGCAGAGGTAGCTGGGGGCCCCGGCGGTCTTCGCGGAGTCCAGCGGGGCGGGCCAGCGGCTCATGCCGACCAGGCCGCGCAGCGCCGCGCGGTGACGGGTCCTCGACGCCGCGTCACCCCGCACCGAGCGCAGCAGTTCGTTGAGGGCGGCGGCGAACCACATCGGCACGGCGTTGGCGAGGCCGAAGCGCTCGCGGTGCAGCCGGACCTTGTTCGCGACCATGAGCGACCACAGCCGCGGCGACGACTCCAGCTCGCCGCCGAGGTGCACGGCCTTCGCGGCGGGCTCGTAGCGCACGGCGAACCCGCCGCGGCGGGCCCGGAGCATGAACTCGGTCTCCTCGGAGTACAGCAGGTAGCGGTCGTCCAGCGCTCCGAGGACGTTCAGGCACTCCCTGGTGACGAGCCAGGCCGCGCCGGTCACCCAGTCGGCCTCGCCGGGCTCCCGGTAGCGCTCGGGGTCCGTCACGGTCTCGCCCAGCACCTGGTAGCGGCCGGCGCGCGTGCCGCCGAGCACCGCCTCGGCCAGGGTCCGCAGCACGGTGGGCGAGCGGCGCAGCGACCGCTGCGGCACGCCGTCGCCGTCCACCAAGGCCGGGGCGACCACGCCGACGCGCTTGGTGGCCGCGGCCCGCAGCAGCGCGACCGAGCCGGGGGCGAGGCGGATGTCGGCGTTGAGGACGAGCACGTCGCAGTCCGGCGCCGCGGCGATACCCGCGTTCACCCCGGCGGCGAACCCGTCGTTGCCGGAGCGGGCGACCACGGTCGCCTTCGGGGCGACCCGCGCCACGACCTCGCGGGTGCCGTCGGTGGAGGCGTTGTCGACGACCACCACGCGGGTCTCGCCCGCGCCCTCCAGGGCCGCGGGGAGCGCCGCCAGGCAGCCTTCGACCACGGCGGCGCTCTGGTAGGTCACCACGACCACGGCGAGAGGGCGCGCACGCCGGTGGGCATCAGCATCGGGGAACTGCTTCACGGCCACGTCCTCGGAAAGCCACGACGCACGGGCGAACTCCCGGCGCGCGAACGACTCGGCATCATCCTTTGCTAGATCGACCAAGAAGAGAGGGTCGTTACGCTCCGTCCACCGACCGGCCCAACGACCACCCAGCGTCCACCGGGAATACACCTGTGTCACGACAAAACACCCTCGGTGCCCGATCGGGTACCGAGGGTGTCTCGTGTTTTTAGGGGGTCTTTACCCCTGGGCCTTCACGGCTTTGCCGTTCTGGTCCACATTGCCGCCACCGTCCGCGTTGCCCGCGAGCGCGTTGTGGAACGGCGCGTACTTGTACTCGGTCGTGAGCACGTTGTCCTTCACGATGAACGGCGGGGACGCGGCCGCGAAGATCAGGTGGTTCGAGCGGGTGATGTAGTTCTGCTCGATCGTCCAGTTCTTGCTGACCGCGTTCGAGCCCGACCCGGCGCCGGGGTCGTTGTAGATCCCGATCCCGTTGTGGGTGTAGTCGCCGTCCTGCCGGATGCCGTCGATGTAGTTGTGCTTGACGACGCCGTTGCTGGCGTTCGGGTTCATGTTGATCACGTCGGTGTGATCGCCCGACTGGAAGTACGTGTCGTGCAGGAAGTTGTCCTGGATCAGGTACGGGCCCTGGCCCTGGACCATGATCCCGATGTTGAAGCCGTAGATGTTGTTCCGCAGGAACGTGCCGTTGCGGTAGGCCACGATGCCGTTGCCGGACAGGCCCTTGCCGTTCGGCGCGATCGTCGTGTCCTGCACGGTCACGGTGCCGTTCTCGATCCACAGCGCGTGGAAGTCGCCGCCGTAGACGCGCGACTGCGAGACGACCAGGTTGGTCGAGTCCGGCAGGTCGACGTGCAGCATGCCCGCGACCAGGTACTTCTCCAGCCGGTACGGGTCGGCCTGCGACCCGCTGCCGGGGAGGCCCTGCTTCTTGATCCAGTCGGCGTTGACCAGCTGGTCGCCGTTGACCTGCTTCAGGTCGGTGGTCTGGACGCCGGTGTTCGAGGCGTTCGGCCAGCCCGTGAGGCCCTGCGTGGGCGCGGTGGGCGGCTTGGGGAGAGCGGGGGGCGGCGCGGCCGCCGAGGACGTCGGGAGCGAGCTGCTGCTGCTCGGCGGGGCCGAGGAGACCGACGAGGACGGCGCGCTCGACGAGGAGCTGGGGGTGGAGATCGGGGAGAGCACCGCGCTGGAGGTCGCGGCGACCGGCTTGGCGCGCGCCGGGCTGCAAGCCGCGACACCGAGGACGGCGAGGACGAGAACTGCGGAAGAGGCCAACACCTTGCGGGTACGACGACCGTCGTTGACCTGTCTTGACGACGTGCGGGGATGCACGAGGAGAGCCCACCTTTCGCTAGACAGTTCGGTGACCGGTTCAAATCCCCCGCGACCAGTCAGCGCTCCGCGACATCGTTATGCCGCGGTTACCTTTTCGGCGGTCGAACGGTAACCCAAGGCCCGAGCCTTCGCATTGCGCCGTATGGGCCAATCTCCCGGCCTTCGCGACAATGGATCACGAAAACGCGAGGCATCGTCACAAATAACTGATCTTCCTATTCGCTGGTCAGAGCCGAAGAATCACCGCGAGTGTCCAGGAAATGTCCACCACCCCCTTCTTCGAGCCCTTAGACCGCTGCTTCTACCAAAGCTTTGCACACGCAATCTGAGACTGTCGTCACACCGGCTCGACATCCGCCACCTGACCAGCGGGTTTCGCCGATTTCACGGCTGCGAGACCGCGGCGTATCGGAAATACCACGGGCAGGTACAGGGCGAGCCCGCCGATACCGCCGACGAGCAGCACCAGCAGGTCGGGCCGCAATTCTCGGGTCGCGAAGTACGGGACCACGCACAGCAGCACGGCCCCGAGCGCGGGCCGCAGCACCGACCGGCCGAGCAGCGACGGCGTGATGCCCAGCGCGGTGAGCGCCCAGAGGAACGCGGGCAGCATCACACCGACGGCGACGGCCATGTGCGCGATGCCCACGCCCGCCACGCCGTTCAGGTGCGCGCCCAGCGCCAGCGCGGGCGTCAGCACCACCAGCCACAACGCTTGCAGCCCGAGTGTCTGGCGGGCCCGGCCGACCGCGATCAGCACGTCGAAGCACAGCTGGAGCGCCACCCTCGCCAGGCCCAGCACGGCCAGGAACACCAGCGCGGTGGCCGCGCCGCCCCACTTCTCGCCGTAGACGAACCGGATCGTCGGCCCGGCCATGATGGCCAGCAGGCCGCAGATCGGCACGGCCGCGGCCATCAGCAGCCCCATGGACCGCGCGAACGCCGCCCGCAGCGCCACGAGGTCCTCCTGGAGCCGGGCGAACGCGGGCACGCTCACCCGCGCGACCGGGATGGAGAGCAGCGTCACGGGCCAGCTGGACAGGTTGAACGCCAGCACGTAGAGCCCGAGGGTCTCCGGGCCGAGCAGGCGGCCGATCACCACGTTGTCCACGTTGACCATCGCGACGGCGAGGATCGTCGCGCCCGCGAGCGGGATGCCGCCGCGCAGCAGCTCCTTCGCCACGGCCGGGTCGAAGCCGGGCCGGTAGCGGACGGGCGTGAACTTGAGGTGCAGCAGGCCGTTGACGAGGTTGCCCGCGAGCCGCCCCCACACCAGGCCCCACACGCCGAAGCCGGTCATCGCCAGCACCAGCGTGAGACCGGTGGTGATGACGAAGCCGGTGAGGTCGGCGTAGGTGCGCAGGTCCTGGCGGAACGAGCGGGTGAGCATCGCCGACGGGACGGCCAGCGCCCCGTTGATCAGGATGGCGAACGCCAGCACCCGCACCAGTGTCGTGGCCTCCGGCGCGCCCAGCGCGGACGCGAACGCGCTCGCACCGGCCTGGAAGCCGAGGAACAGCAGCACGCTGAACCCGAAGATGACCGTGGTGGCCGTGGAGGCGACCTTGGCGACGTCACCGGGCCAGCGGACGAGCATCTGCTCGATGCCGAGGTCGTTGATGTTGATCAGGATGACCAGCGCGACCGTCGCGACCGCGAACAGCCCGTAGTCGTTCGGCGTCAGCAGGCGCGCCAGGATGATCCCGGACGCCAGGTTCGCCAGCCGCGAGAGGAACGTGCTGGCGAAGCTCCAGCGCATCCCCTTGCGGACCAGCGTCCCGAGTTCCTCGGTGGACTCGGTCGTCATGTCTTGACTCGTCTCCCCCGGATCGCCGCCATGACCTCGGCGAGCGACCTGTTCTCCATGAACGGCCGTTCGAACACGCGGTGGAACAGGTACGAGCCGCCCAGCACGGCGGCGACGCCGAGCAGGAGCAGCAGGCCGAAGCGCGCCAGGGCGTCCGTGACGAGGTTCGCCACCACGAAGTGGTCGACGAGCCACAGCAGCGGCAGGTGCACCAGGTAGACGCTGTAGGAGTAGAGGCCGATCCCGCTGAAGACCCGGCTGGACAGCAGGGTGCGCAGCGGGCCGAAGCCGCCGCTCGCGAGCACCGCCAGCACGGCGGCCGTGCCGACGCCGACCAGCAGGTCGATCCAGAAGTAGGCGTGGTCGATCCAGCGCGACCCGAAGACCGCGGCCAGCACGACGAACACCGCGAAGCACGCCACACCCACCGCGCCGAGCCACCTCGGGGCGGTCCGGCCCTCCTCCAGCACCATCGCGGCGGCGACGCCGAACACGAACAGCGCCAGGAACTGCGGGGTCAGGTTCAGCACGCCGTGCAGCGGTTCGACGTTCTCGCCCACGAGCTGCGAGCCGACCACGGCGGCCGTCGAGACGACGACCATCCACAGCGGACCGATGCGGCGGCGGAGCAGGAGCACCAGCGGGAACAGGAAGTAGATCTGCCACTCGATGGCGATCGACCAGAACGCGCCGTTCGGCTTCGGGCTGTCTACGACGTCCTGCACCAGGAAGAAGTGCGCGACCACGCCCTTGAGCGTGATCGCGCGCCCGGTCAGCTCCGGCGTGATCAACCCGAACACGACGACGGACAGGCCGAGCGCCGCCCAGTACGGCGGCAGGATGCGCCACGCCCGCCGTCGCAGGAACCGCGCCACGCCACCGAGTTCGTAGCCGCGCCGGGCGGGCGCGACGGTCAGCGAGAAGCCGCTGACGACGATGAAGACCGCGACGGCGAGGTGGCCGTAGAGCAGCCAGCCGAGGAAGACCGGGCCCTTGTTGACCGGGTACGCGGGCCACACCGTGAGCCAGATGTGGTGCAGCACCACGTAGAGCGCCGCCAGCGCCCGCACGCCGTCGAGGAACGACAGCCGCACCCTCGCGGGCGCGGCCACCGTCCCGGTCCTCACCTCGGCGGTCATCGCCTGGCCAGCCCCTCGCCCACCTGCTCGTACTTGAGGCCGCAGACGCAGGTGAACAGCTCGTCGAGCCGTTCGCCGCACTCGCACACCCAGCCGCGGACCTTCGCCGGGTTGCCCGCGACGAACGCGTGCGCGGGCACGTCCTTGGTGATCACCGCGCCCGCGGCGGCGAAGGCGAACGCGCCGATCGTCGTGCCGCACACCACGACCGTGCCCGCGCCGAGCGTGGCGCCGGACTCGACGCGCGTCGACAGCAGCGCCTCGGGGCCCTTCTTCACGTGCGCGCGGGGCCGGAGGTCGTTGGTGAACACCACGTTCGGGCCGAGGAACACGTCGTCGCCGGTCGTCACGCCGTCGAAGACCAGGACGGCGTTCTTCACCGTGACCCGGTCGCCGAGCACCGCGCCGCCCTCGACGAAGGCGTGGTCGCAGATGTTGCAGTCCGCGCCGACGACCGCGCCGGGCAGCACGTGCGCCCACGCCCAGACCCGCGTGCGCGGGCCCACGGTGTCCGACTCGCACAGGCCCAGCGGGTGGACCTTCACCTCGTCAGACACGGGACGCCACCGCTTCGACCAGCGCCTCGCTGACGCGCTCCTGCTGGGCGCGGGTGATGCCGGGGAACATCGGCAGCGACAGGATCTCGCCCGCGGCCTTCTCAGCTACGGCGTAGCCCTCGGGGCGGCCGTACTGGGCGAAGGCGCCGGTGGTGTGCACGGGCGTCGGGTAGTGGATGCCCGCGCCGATCCCGGCCTTGTTCAGGTCGGCCAGCACGCCGTCGCGGTCCGCCACGCGCACGACGTACAGGTGCCACACGTGCTCGTTGCCGTCGGCGACACCGGGCAGCCGGACGCCGTCGACGTCCTTGAGCAGGTCGGCGTAGGTGGCGGCGGCGAGACGGCGCTCGGTGTTCCAGCCCGCGAGCCGGGCGAGCTTCGCCCGCAGCACCACGGCCTGCAACGTGTCGAGCCGGGAGTTGAAGCCCAGCGTCGGGTGCTCGTACTTGCGGTCGCTGCCGTGGTTGGCGAGCAGGCGAACCCGGTGGGCGACCTCCTCGTCGTCGGTCAGCACCCCGCCGGCGTCGCCGAACGCGCCGAGGTTCTTGCCGGGGTAGAAGCTGGTTCCCGCGGCGTCGCCCCAGGAGCCCATGCCCTTGCCGTGCTGGGTCGCGCCCTGGCACTGCGCGCCGTCCTCGACCACGATCAGCCCGTGCTTGCGGGCGATCTCGGTGATCGCCGTCATCGGCGCGAGCTGGCCGAAGAGGTGCACCGGCATGACCGCCCGCACGTCAGCGGCGACCTCGGCGAGCGCGGCCGGGTCGAGCAGCAGGTGCTCGTCGTCCACGTCGACCGGCACGGGCACGCCGCCGGCGCGCACGACGGCCTCGGCCGTGGCGACGAAGGTGTTGGCGGGCAACGCGATCCGGTCGCCGGTCTCGACACCGGCCGCGCGCAGCGCGAGCTCCAGCGCGTCCGTGCCGTTGGCCACGCCGACGCAGTGCGCGCGGCCGGAGTACTCGGCGAACTCGGCCTCGAAGGCCGCGCAGTCGGGACCGCCGACGAACGCGGTGGTCGCCAGGACCCTGGCGAAGCCCTCCGCGACCTCGTCCGCGATCTGGTCGCGCTGGATCCCGAGATCGACCAGTGGGACCGTCACGAGGCCACCCCCTGTCCCCTGTTCGGCGCGAGGCGGCGGACCACCGCGCGCAGCTTGTCCTTGACCGGCGCCGGCAGTCGCCGGGCCGTGAGCATCGCGACCGTGCGGGCGCCCTCGCGCGCCGTGGTCGTGCGGTGCGCGGGGGCGGCGGCCACCCGGCGGTACAGCTCCTCCAGCCCGCGCGCCGCGGGGTCCAGCCCGTAGTGCTCCACGACGACGCCGCGGCCGAACTCGCCGAGTTCCTTGCGCAGCAAGGAGTCCTCGATCATCGGCTCGATCTGCGCGGCGAGGTCGGCAGGCGTTTCGGTGCCCTTGCCCAGCCCGTAGTAGCCGTGCTGCCGGAAGTAGCCGACGGTGCTCTCGTCGAACGGCAGCGAGAAGCCCTTCTCCCCCAGCACGACGATGGGCTTCGCGAACGCCAGCGTGCGCAGCGCGGAGCCGCCCATGCCGAGCATCACGTCGGCCGCCTCGTACGCGGGACGGGGGTCGAGCAGGCCGCCGGTGAGCACCACGACGTCCGTGCCGTGCTTGCGGTTCACCTCGGCGGCGCGGGCGGCGACCTGCTCCGCGGCCGTGCCCTCGCCGACGATGACGAGCCGCACGGCGTGCGTGGCGGCCAGCAGGTCGACGGCCTGGATGCTGCGCAGCAGGCTCTCCAGTTTCAGCCACTCGACCAGCCGGGACACCGTGACGATGGTGGTCTTGTCGTCGGTGAGGCCGAACTTCTCCTTGAAGGGAGCGGGGTCCACCGCGCCGGGCGCGTTGAAGTCGACGTCCACCGGCGGCTCCAGGAGGTCGACGGTGCCGGTGCGGGACCGGCGCGCGTCCTCCGCGAGCTGCTGGGTGCCGAACGTGGTGGGCAGCTGGCGCGGCACGAAGCTCGGCACCACCATGCCCATCATCGTGCACAGCAGGGGAACCCGGTGCACGAGGTGCTCGCCGAAGTACGCGTCGAAGCACTGCGGCCAGTCCCACACGTGGATCAGGTCGGGCTTCTCGGCGCGGACGGCGGCGCGCAGCGCGCGCATCACGGCGGGTGACGGGTGGGTCGTGGCGGCGGGCGCGTCGATCAGCCGCAACCCCTTGCCGCGGGCCAGTTCCGAGGCCGGGCCGGGGGTGGCGAACAGCACGACGTCGTGGCCGTAGGTGTCGCGCACCGTCGCGGCCAGCTCGATCGCGTTGGTCTGGGTGCCGCCGAGTTCGAGCCGGTGCGCGAAGACGAGGACCTTCACCGGGCCACCGCCTTCGGCCGTCGGACGAGCCGCCTGGCGGGCGAGCCGACCCAGGTCTGCCCGGCGGGCAGGTCGTCCAGCAGCACGGACCCCATGCCCAGCACCGAGAGCTCGCCGACGGTCAGGTTCTCCCGCACGAGCGCGCCCGCGCCGAGGTACGCGCTCCGGCCGACGGTGACGCCGCCCGCGAGGGCGACCCGCCCGGCCATCGTCACGCCGTCGTGGACCTCGTCGTCGTGGGTCAGCAGCACCTGCGGCATGGCCACCACGAACCGGCCGATCCGCTGCGGGGCCGTCACGACGACCCCCGCCAGCAGGATCGAGCCCGCTCCGACGTCCGTGCCGCGGGCGACGCTCGCGGCGGGGTGGACCAGGGTGGCGAGGCGGTCGTCGGGCAGCCCGAGCCGCCCGGCGATCGTCGGGCGGCTGTCCGGCGTGCGGATGCTCGCCGTGCAGACCAGCACGGCCGCGTCCGGGTGCTCGTGGACCAGGTCCGAGCCGCCGAGCACGGGCGTGCCGTCGACCAGGTCGCCGTGCCGCGCGGGGTCGTCGTCGAGCAGGCCGAGCACGGTCCACGACGCCGTGCCGGCCTCCTCGACGGCCGCGAGCGCCGCCAAGCACTCGCGGGCCAGGCCGCCCGCGCCCACCAGCAAGAGCGGACGGGCAGCGCTCATCGCACGCCGCCCGTCACTGCCGGTTGGCCGAGTGCGGCCTTGAGGGCGTCCACCACGGTCCCCTGCTCCCCCGCCGTCATGTCGTGGAACAACGGCAGGATCAGCGTCCGACGGGTCAGGTCCTCGGTGACGGCCAGATCACCGTGAGGGTGCCCGTGGTACGCGGGTTCCAGGTGGGACGCCATGATCCCCCGCCTCGCCGAGACGCCGCGCGAGGCCAGTTCGGCCAGCACGTCGTTGCGCTCCAGCGGGCTGTCGTCGGGCAGGCGCACCCAGAACGACTGGTAGTTGGTCGTGCCGTGCGCGGGGTCGGTGACCATCCGCAGGCCGGGCACGTCGGAAAGCAGCTCGTGGTAGTTCGCGGCCAGCTCGCGCCTGCGCGCCACGATCCCGTCCAGCCTGCCGAGCTGCACGAGCCCGACGGCGGCCTGGATGTCGGTGAGCCGGTAGTTGAACGCGGTCTCCAGGTACTCCTCGACGACCGCGGCGCCGCCCTTGTGCCGGTCGGCGGCGCTGACGCTCATGCCGTGCTCGCGCAGCCGCTTCGCGCGGACCGCCCACTCCTCGCGGTCCATCGTGACCATGCCGCCCTCACCCGTGGTGAGCAGCTTGCGCGGGTGGAACGACCACGCGGCGAGCAGCGCGCCCGTGCCGACCGGGAAGCCCTGGTAGGTCGAGCCCGCGGCGCACGCGGCGTCCTCGATCACGTCCACGCCCAGCGGGTCGCACAGCGCGCGCAGGGACTCGACGTCCGCGGGGACGCCCGCCTGGTGCACGAGCATGACGGCCTTGGTGCGCGGGGTGAGCACCGCCTCGACGGTCGCGGCGGTGAGGTTGCCGGTGTCCGGGTCGACGTCCGCGAAGACCGGCGTCGCGCCGGTGTAGCGGACGGCGTTCGCGGTGGCGATGAAGGACAGCGAGGGCACGACCACCTCGTCGCCCCTGCCGATGCCGAGCAGGTGCACGGCGAGGTGCAGCCCGGTGGTGCAGGAGGAGACCGCGACGCCGTGGGCGGCGCCGACCCTCGTGGCGAAGGCTTCCTCGAAGGCCGCGACGCGGGGGCCCTGGGCCACCCAGCCGGACCTGACGGCCTCGGCGGCGGCCTGGGCCTCCTCCTCGCCGAGAACGGGGCGCATCACGGGGATCATCGGGACTCCCCCTCGACGCCGCTCCGTGCCGTGCCTGCCATTGACCCTCCATTGTGGACTGCGAGACCGATGGCCTCGGCGAACGCGTCGCCCCGTCGTCGCCACGAGTGCAGGCGGGCGAACCCCTGCCTGCGTCCGACCTCGTCGTCGGTGCGCGGCGACCGGGCGGCCGCGAGGACCGCGTCGGCGAACTCCTGGTGCGAGCCCGCCGTGGTGACTATCGGTAGTCCGGGGGCGTTCGTTTCCGCGTCCTCGCACAACCACCTGGTTGCCGGAAGGTCGGTGCTGACGGCGGGCCGCCCGGCCGCCAGGTACTCCAGCGTCTTGAGCGGGAACGACGCCCGGTTGAACTCGGTGTCGTGGTAGGGCGTGATGCCGACGTCGATGGCCTTGAAGTAGCCGGGCAGCCGCGGGAACGGCACCTCCTCGACGTGCCGCACGTGCGGCCGGGCGACGAGCTTCGCCCACCGCTCCGGCTCCCAGGAGGGGTCGCGCGGGCCGACCATCAGCAGCGAGATCCCGTTGTCCACCAGGGTCTCCAGGATGCCGATGTCGATCCGCGCGGTGATGCGGCCGATGAGGCCCGCCACGGGGCCGGGCAGCCCGGCCGCGTCGGCGGGCACCTCGGCGGACTCCACAGCCGCGTACGCGTCGGCGTGCACGCCGTTGGGCAGGAAATCCGGCTTGGCGCCGAGCCCCTCCCAGCGGGCCACCAGCGCGGGCGTGACGCCGACGACGATGTCGGCGTCCGCCAGCGCTCGGCGCTCCTCACCGCGCAGCCAGTCGGGGTCGAGCCCCATCAGCTCGCCGCCGGCGACCCAGTCGTCGGTGCCGTACAGCACGGTGCGGACGTCCTTGCCCCACTTGCCGAGCACGTCGTCGAAGGAGAACGAGACCACGGCGTGGGGCTTGCGGGAGGTCCTGGCCAGGGCCCACCTGATCTGGGCCCTGACCAGGGGCCAGGTGGTGGCGCGGATGCCGGGGCGGGACAGCCCCGGCAGCGCCACCGGTGTGAGGCGGGTGATTCCGGGTGCGGGTGAGCTGAGGCGGGGACGGATCCCCCTGCCGAGGCCCGGGCGGTACCGCGCCGGTGTCAACGGCGAGATCGGCGGGTCCACCCACAGCACGTCGGCGTGCCTCGTCAGCTGTTCGGCCTGTTGCCGGTCAGCGCCGCGAACACCGTCCCACGGCTTGCCCGACATCATGACGATCAGCGGAAACGAGCTCACCTGTCACCTCACCCCGTCATTCGACCGAACATCGTGGACACCCTGGACCGGAGCACCCCGACCACCGACGAGACCGCGGCGGCGGGCGTCACGGTGGCGAAGCTGATCGGACTGGCCGCGGCCCCGCCGGAGCCACCGCCCGAGAACCCCTGCGGCGCGCTGTTCGGCGTGTAGACCACGTCGACCCAGTAGTTGGTGTCGTTGCCGCCGTTGGGGAAGCTCGACGCCGCGCCGTACTTGTAGAGCCCGTTCGGGGCGCCGCTGAGCGCCTTGGGCGAGTGCAGCGGGGCCCGGTCGACCCCGTTGAACTCGAACGTGCCCCTGGTGACCGAGTAGTGGCCGTTCGGCGCGAAGTAGCTCGCGACGTACTCGGTGTTCGCGGTCACCGCGATCGGCGTGGCGAACGTCGCCGTCTGCCAGCCGCCCGCGGTCTCGCCGCTGAAGGTGACCGACCCGAGCGAGGTGCCGGTCGACGTCCACAGCTGGCCCACGTGGGTGCCGGTGTTGCCCGACCCCTTGTAGAACCGGATGCCGTTGACGACGCCGTCGCTCTCGGCGGTGAACCGCACGCCCAGCGTCAGCGGGCCGTTGTCGTCGGCCGCCGCGATGGTCGGGGTCGCCGAGTCCGGGAAGAGCGTGCACGGGCACCCACTGGTCGGGGCCTGCGCCGTGGTGAACGTCCACGTCACCGACCCGGCCATGGTGTTGCCCGGCCCGTCCTTCGCCCCGGACACGGTCGCCCGGTAGTTGGTCGCGTACGCCAGCGCCGAGGTCGGCGCGAACGTCCACGTCCTGGTGGCCGCGTTGTAGGAGCTGGTGCCCGGAACGCTCGCGCCACCGGCGGTCGGCGCCAGGGTGAAGACCGGCGACGTGGGCTGGACGTCCTCGTCGAAGGTCACCGTGACGGCGCCCGTGGTCGGCACGCTGGTCACGCCGTCGGCCGGGGTGTACCCGGTCACGGTCGGGGCCGTCGTGTCGGACGGGGCGTTGTTGGTGAACACCGCGTCGACGTAGTAGTTGCCGGACCGGTAGGAGTCGATCGGGAAGCCGCCGCCCGCGCCGTAGCGGAACAGCCCGTTCTTGTCCGAGCCGCTGACGGGCGAGTGCAGCGGGGCGTTGTCGACCGCGGTGGTGAAGAAGTCGACGTCACCCGCGTACCGGCCCACCGGGGCGTAGTACGACACGACGTACTGCGTGTTCGCGGTGACCGCGACCGGGTTGGCGAAGGTCAGCTTCTGCCAGCCGGTGGCGGACTCGCCGGTGAACGTGCCCGTCGCCAGGCGCGTGCCGCTGGTCGTCCACAGGCTGCCGGTGTGCGTGCCGGTGTTGCCCGTGCCCTTGTAGAAGCGGACGCCGGTGATCCAGCCGTTGGTGTCCGGCGTGATCCGCGCGCCGAGCTCCACCGCGTTGGTGTCGTTCACCGACGGGGTGCCGGGCACCACGCTGTCCGCGAACAGCGTGCAGGGGCAGGCCCCGATGCCGGACGTGGTGAAGAACCAGCTGGTGGCGTTGCCCATCACGTTGCCGCTGGTGTCCGCCGCCTTGACCGTGGCCGTGTACGTGGTGGCCGCGCTCATCGGCGAGTTGGGCTGGAACTTCGCCGTGCGGGTCGTCGCGTCGTAGGTCGTCGTGCCGGTCATCGGCGACGCGGCGTTGATGTCGCCGTTGAGCGTGAAGACGACGCTCGCCGGGTTGACCGCCTCGTTGAAGGTCGCCGTGATCGCGGACGACGTCGGCACGCTGCGCGAGTCGGTGCCCGGCCAGGTGCCGGTCACCGTCGGCGCGATCGTGTCGGGGTCGGGCTGGAAGACCGCGTCGACCCAGTAGTTCGCGCCGCCGCCGTTGGTCGGGAACACGCCGCCGGTGCCGTACCGGTAGACGCCGGACGCGCCGTCGGTCCCGTTCGCCAGGGCGCGCAGCGGGGCGTTGACGACGGCGGAGTTCAGGCCGCCGGACGTCGCCGAGTAGAACCCGTTGGTCGTGTAGGAGACGACGTAGGTCGTGCTGGCGTTGATGTGCACCGGCGAGTTGAACGTGGCCTCCTGCCAGCCAGCGGTGGACTCGTTGGCGAAGGTGATCGTGGCCAGCAGCGTGCCGGTGTTCGACCACAGGCGACCGGTGTGGGCGCCGACGTTCTGCGCCCCCTTGTAGAACCGGACGCCCTTCACCGAGCCGCTCACGTCGGCCTGGAAGCGCATGCCCAGCTCGACCGCGGAGGCGTCGTTCACGGTGACCGTGTTCGGCGTCGCGCTCTCGTCCCACACGCTGCACGGGCACACGCCGGGCGTGGCGGCCTTGAGCGTGGTGAACGTCCACGTGACCGTGCCGGCCATCGTGTTGCCCGCCGTGTCCTTCGCCCCGGACACCGACACCGTGTACTTGGTGTTGTTGGCCATGGGGCTGGTGGGCGTGAACATGGCGGTCTTGGTGGCGGCGTCGTAGGCGACGGTGCCCGCCACGGCGACGTTCGCCGGGTTCTTCACGGTGAAGGTGAGCGTGGCCTGCTGGATCGGCTCGTCGAACTTCACGGTCGGCTTCGCCGTCGTGGAGACGCTGGAGCTGCCGTTGATCGGCGAGTCCGGCGTGGCGCTGGGCGCGATCGTGTCCGGCGGCTGGGTCGTGTCGAACACGGCGTCGACCCAGTAGTTGCCGCCCTGGTAGCTGTTGCTCGGGAAGCCCGGCGTGCCGTAGGCGAACATGCCGTTGAGCGCGGTCTCCGCCGTGGCGGGGGCGTGCAGCGGCGAGGCGTCGAAACCCTTGTTGCGGAAGAAGTCCGCGTCCGCGGAGTACCGGCCGACGGGGGCGTTGTAGGACACCACGTACTGCGTGTTCGCGGTGACCGCGACGGCCGGGTTGAACACCGCGTTCTGCCAGCCGGAGGCGGACTCGTTGCTGAAGGTCGCGGTGGCCAGCTGCTGGCCGGCCGCGGTCCACAGCGCGCCGACGTGCGTGCCGGTGTTGCCCGCGCCCTTGTAGAAGCGCATCCCGGTGACGTAGCCGTTGACGTCGGAGGTGAAGCGGGTGCCGACGTTGATCTGGTTGGCGTCGGTGGTCGCGTCGGTCCTCGGCTTCGACAGGTCGGGGAACAGCGTGCACGGGCAGGTGCTCGTGAGGCCGACGGTCGCGGGCGACGCGTCGGTGTTCAGGCTGTCGTCGGTGGCGCGGGCCTGGATGTTCAGCGCGCCGGAGCGCGGGACGGACCCGGTGTAGGACCAGGACTCCCGACCGTTCGCCGGGTGCCAGGTGGTGCCGCCGTCGAGCGAGACGTCGACGTTGCCGACCCGGCCGCCGACGTCGGACGCCGTGCCGGTGACGGTGATCGTGTCACCGCTGTTGACCACGGCGTTGGCCGTGGGGCTGGTGATCGTGGTCTGCGGGGCGGTCGTGTCGGACGTGGTGCCCGGCGCGACGAGCCCGGCCATCATCGTCGTCGGCAGGACGCCCATGTCCCCGAACAGGTTCGCGGTCGCCTGCTGCATCCGCACGTCCGTGTCCACGGCCGCGCCGTCGTGCTGGTCGTCCAGGCCCCACGACCACTGCACGGTGCCCGCGCCGAAGACGATGGCGCCGCTGGGGGCCTTGTACATCGTCATCCGGTGGGTGGCGTCGCCGGGGGCGACGTTCGTGCCGTAGTCCTGGATCTTGGCCGTGACGGTCTCGGTCGTCTTCGACAGCGGCACGGAGCCCTTGGGGCGGAAGCCGTTGTCCAGGTCCTCGTCCCACTCGTAGCCGAGCGAGTTCGGGGCCAGCGTCGCGGTCGCGCCGGTGGCCTGGTTCGCGACGGAGGTGTTGCGCCAGAAGCGCATCTTGCCGTCGTCGGCCGGGACCTTGATGGCGAAGGAGCAGCAGTTGACGGTCCAGATCTGGCCGGTCAGCGCGTTCTCCGGCCTGCCGCCGTCGGCGGGCGGGCTGAACCGGGGGTCCCGCCAGGTGCCCGTCCACTGCGCGTTCGGGTCGATCTTGGCGTTGGCGTGGGTCTCCTTGTAGGTGACCAGCGTCCGGTAGCTCGTGTTCGAGCCGTCGATGCTGTTCTCCCACCGGGTCTTCCAGAAGACCTCGTTGCCGCTGAAGAAGGCGAGGTGCACACCGGCGTCGCGGGCGGCCTCGACGTTCGCGCGCTGCTGGCCCGACCAGTACTCGTCGTGGCCGACGGACAGGAAGACCTTGTGGTTCTGGAGCAGCGATCCGGCGCGGTCGGTGTCGATGCCGGAGATGTAGCTCATGTCGTACCCGTTGCGCTCCAGGTAGCGGATCATCGGGTACTCGGAGCCGAAGAGGAAGTCGCGGCCGTCCGGGACGTCCGTGCGGGTGGAGAACGGGCGGTTGTAGCTCAGCTTGTAGGCGCGCGAGTCGGGCTGGCCGCCGTAGAAGCTGTTGCCGCCCCACGTGTTGTAGGCCTGCCACGTCGTGTCGGAGGTCTGGAAGACCATCTTCGCGTGGCTGGCGTCGTTGCGGACGACGAACGCGATCTGGTTGTCCACGTCCGCGTCGGTCCGCTGGAGGTGCGCGAGGTACACGCCGGACACCGCGTTCGACGGCACGGTCCAGGAGGCGGACTCCTGCCAGTTGCCGCAGTCGATCAGACCGGTCGACGGCTGGGAGAGGCAGGCGGGCTGCACCCTCGGCGTCACCGGGATGCCGGTCGCCCACTTGCGGGCGCCGTCGCCGTTGTAGTACCCGAGCCGGTAGATGTCGATCTTGTACGGAGACGAGGTCTTGATCTTGAACTTGACCGTGTCACCGATGTTCGCGCTCATCGTGGTGGCGAAACCCTCGATGCTCGGGTCGCCACCCCCGGTCGCGTCCCAGTTGGTGTCGCCGGTCTTGGAGTTCTCGCAGGCGACGGGGTTCACGACCGGCGCGTCGCACGGCGCCGCCGAGGCGGCCGTGCTCAACGCCACGACGGGAACCACCGCCGCCGCCACGAAAACGACGAAGGCCATGATCCTTCTCAGCACGGGATGTCTTCGCACATCCGTGCCACCAACCAACGACATGGCCGTCCGCCTCTCAAAGCCGCCACGCACAACGATTACGACCCCAGGGATCCAGCCGCCCGGCGGGACCTCCCGGCTCCCCACCGGTGGTCACGCGCCGCGAATATCACTCGGGTTGTTGTTCGGATGAAGACCACTCATCGTTACAACGTTTGGCGGGTAGCGGGCCGAAAGTTGTTCAACCGCAGCAGTGCTCGCCCAAGCGGTCCTCTGTGGTCACTCAGCGCGCTTGGCGGACTCCTCCGCCCACCACGCCACGAGCCCCCGGAGGCCGTCCGCCAGCTCGATCTCCGGCTTCCAGCCCAGTTCCCGCGCGGCGGCGCTGATGTCCGCCAGGCGGCGGGTCACACCGTTCACCTTGCGTTCAGGCCCGTGCTCCAGCGCCAGGTCCGATCCCATGGCGGACAACAGCTCCAGGGCGAGGCCCTTGAGGCTGGTCTCCTGGGAGCTGGCGATGTTGTACACGGTGTCCGTCACGTCCGCGCGCGCCGCCAGGATGTTGGCGCGGGCGATGTCGTGCACGTGGACGAAGTCCATCGTCTGCGCGCCGTCGCCGAAGATCAGCGGCGGCTCGCCCTTGTTGATGCGCTCCATCCACCGGATGAGCACCTCGGTGTACAGCCCGTGCACGTCCATTCGCGGCCCGTACACGTTGAAGTACCGCAGGGCCACGTAGTCCAGGCCGTTCATGGCGTGGAAGCTGCGCAGCATGCCCTCGTTGAACGCCTTGGCGGCGCCGTAGAAGGTGTCGTTGTTGTACGGGTGGTGGCGCTCGGTCGTCGGGAACGTCTCCGCGAGGCCGTACACCGACGCCGACGAGGACGCGATGACCTTCTTCACGCCCGCCGCCGCGGCGGCCTCCAGGACGGTGAACGTCCCGTCCACGAGGCACTCCAGCGCGAGCCGCGGTTCCTCGGCGCACTGGGTGATGCGGATCGCGGCGAGGTGGAAGACGAGGTCGATTCCCTCGGTCAGCTCGCCGACGAGCGCGCGGTCGTTGATGTCACCGTCCACGACGGTCACCCGGCCGCTCGCCGCGGCGTCGGCCAGGTTCTCCCGGCGGCCGCGGACGAAGTTGTCGAGGACGACCACCTCGGCCGCCCCGGCGGCGACGAGCTGGTCGACCACCGCGGAGCCGATCGTGCCCGCTCCGCCGGTGACCAGCGCCCGCTGACCGGAAATGGGCTGTGCCGTCATGAGGTCGTGCCTCCACTGCTCGTCGGTCGGTCCACCTGCTGGACGGGGACGAACGCCCCGCCGTTGGCCAAGCTCTCGGACGCCGCCTCCAGGATCGCCAGCACGCGCAGTCCCGCGCGGCCGTCGGTCAGCGGCGGGCGGCCCTCGGTGATCGAGGCCGCGAACTCCGCCATGACGCCGCGCAGCGCCTCGCGCTCGGGCAGCGCGGGGGCCACCATGTCGCCGGTGCGGTAGGAGATGATCTTGTGCTCGCGCTCGCGGTCGACGCCCCTGTCGTAGATGGACAGGCGCTGCGTCGGGTTGAGGTCGTCCCACACCACCGTGCGGTTCGAGCCGCCGATGACCATCGTGCGGATCTTGGTGGGGGACAGCCAGTTCACGTGCACGTGCGTGATGGACCCGTTGGACAGCCTCAGGGTCAGGTGCGCGACGCACGCGTGGCCCGCCCCGATGGGGTCGGAGCCGTGCGCGGACACCTCGACCGGCCGCACGTCGTCCGGCAGGATCGCCTCGAAGATCGACAGGTCGTGCGGGGCCAGGTCCCACAGCACGTCGACGTCCGGCTGCACCAGCCCGAGGTTGATCCGCACCGAGTCGATGTACTGGACCTCCCCCAGCTCGCCGCCGCGCACGAGCTCGCGCAGGTGGCTCACGGCCGGGGTGTAGCAGAAGGTGTGGTCGAGCATCAGGGTCAGGCCGCGGCTCTCCGCGGCCTCGACCAGCTTGCGGCCGTCGGCGAAGTTCGCCGCCAACGGCTTCTCCACGAGCACGTGCTTGCCCGCCTCCAGCGCGGCCATCGCGACCGGGAGGTGGGTGGCGGCCGGGGTGGCGATCGCGACGGCGGCCACCTCCGGGTCGGCCAGCACGTCGTCGAGCGAGCCGGACACGGCGACCGTCGAGTACTCGCCGAGCACGCGGCGGGCGCGCTCCACGTCGAGGTCGCAGAGGTAGCGCAGGTTCAGCCCTGGGGTCGCCTGTGCGTTGCGCACGAGGTTCGGGCCCCAATAACCCGCGCCGATCACGGCGATGCCGATCGGCGTCACGTCGTCCCTTTCCATTGTCAGTAAGCCCCCTGGCCGCCGAACACGGCCCGGAAGGTCTTCCACAAGATGAGCGCGTCGAGGGCGAGCGACCAGTCCTCGACATAGCGAAGGTCGAGTCGGACGGACTCTTCCCACGAGAGGTCACTGCGGCCGCTGACCTGCCACAACCCGGTCAGACCGGGCTTCACCAGCAGGCGGCGGCGCACTTCGGGGGCGTACTTCGCGGACTCCTCCGGCAGCGGCGGCCGGGGTCCGACCAGCGACATGGTGCCGGTGAGCACGTTGAGCAGCTGCGGCAGCTCGTCGATCGAGTAGCGGCGCAGCAGGCGGCCGACCTTGGTCACGCGGGGGTCCTTGCGCATCTTGAACAGCACGCCGGAGCCCTCGTTGACGGCCGCCAGCTTGGTGCGCAGCGCGTCGGCGTTCGTGACCATGGTGCGGAACTTGACGATCGTGAACTCCGCGCCGTCCTTGCCGACGCGGCGCTGCCGGTAGAACACCGGGCCCCGGCTGTCGATCATGACGGCGGCGGACACGAGCAGGAGCAGCGGCGCGAACGCCAGGACGAGCGCGATGGCGCCGATGCGGTCGACGCTGGCCTTGATCGCGCGGCGGAAGCCGGTGAACGCGGGCTCGCTGACCCGCAGCAGCGGCATGCCGAGCACGCCGGTGACGTGCAGGCGCGGGCCGGCGAAGTCCATGAGGGCGGGGGCGACGACCATCTCGGTGCCGGTGCCCTCGAGGTCCCAGGCGAGCTGCTGGAGGCGGCGGGGGGTCCAGTAGGCGTCCGGCGTGACGGCGACGATCCGGTAGCCGCCGCGGCGGACCTGGTCGGCGAGGTCGCGGAAGCGGCCGACGACCGGCACGCCCTCCAGGTCGATGCCGAGCGCGGCCCGGCCGTCCAGGGTGCAGATGGCGTCGACCCGCCACCCGAGGTGCGGGGCCTTGCGGGTGCGGGTGATCAGGTCCCCGACCGTGGCCACGTTCCCCGCGGCGAGCACCGGCAGCAGGCAGCGTCCTTCGGAGCGCGCGCGGTGCAGAGGCCTGCGGAGCAGGTAGCGGAGGGGGAAGACGACGAGGGCGATGGCCGGGGCGACCACGAACACCCAGAGGCGGGCGCCGGGGATGTCCACGGCGAGCGCGCCGAAACCGAGCGCGACGACCGAGGCGAACAGCCCCTTGCCGAGGCGGCGGAACTCCTCCGCGCCCTGGCCGAGGACGTTCGGGTTCCACACGCGGCTGAGGTAGAGGGAACCGAGGACCACGGCGACCGTGAGGACCTCGAGGGTGACGATCGACATCGGCACGAACGCGCTGTGCCGGGCCGCCATGAGACCGCCGAAGGCCACGATGACGAGGACGGTCGCCAGCACGTCACCGAGGACCACACCCCGGCGGTACCGCGACTCCCAGGCGGCGACCGGGGGGTGCGTCGTCCTCGTCGACCCTCTGGTGTCGGTGGAGGTGATCCCCACGACGGGTCTCCGTCGTGTGGGCTGGACCTGCTCGCTCATCGTTGGTTCTCCCCCGGTTCAGCCGGTTCGGACGTGCGCGTTCGCAGGGCACCCCCGAGGACCCGCGTGGTACGGCAATTGGTTGACGAAGCTCTCGCGTCGCCAGTGCACCTTTTCCCGTGATGAACCGGCGCTTGCAAACCCTCATTCGCTCGGCCGACGGCGGGCGTTACACGCCGTGTCGGGTCCGGGATAGAAAATGTTCGGAAGTGACCCGGCAGGGTCGTGGAGTGACGACGGGTGACGGTCCATTACCAGTTGCGGTCGCGTTACTCCAAACCGTCGCGAAGACCCCTACAAAGTGCCAAAACGGGCTGAGTCCCCCGACATATCGTTCCGACTCGACTTCGCGTTACACCCACCGTGAGTAGAGTTCACCCGGCCGGCGTACGGAGGCACTTAATAGGCCAAAAGACCCTTGTCCCAAGAGGACGGCCGCTCTGCGCGGTCACCCATTCACGCAACGGAGGCAGCTATTCAGAGCAACTGCCCATAGCGTTCTGGTAACCGACGAAGAAACGTCAACGCCCGGTTGGCGGTACGCGCGGTACGCGGGCGATCAAGCGTTAGATCGACGATGTGGCGCACATCATCCTCAAGCGCGCGATTCGGACGTTCCCCTGCGTGCGGGGTGTTTCACGTCACTTCGGACCCTACCGAGGACGACCGGGCGGCCCATGCCGACCAACCCCGGACAGCCCCACCGCAAATCCCCCAAAAGCCGAGCGCCCCTCGTATTGATCACCCGAACCGACGACGACCCCGAGGTATCCACCGGACCCGTTCCCGCCTCCGCGCGATCCCCCGTTCCCACAACACGCGGAAACCCCGGACCCCACCACCCCGACCACCCCCGCCCCCTCTCCTCAGCGAACGTGAGCCCCACTCGTTTTAACCCTAGTGACCTCACGGCGCGAAGGGATCCGCCGAGCGCAGGAATGTCGATCACGCCACCCGATTCCCCAACGATCTTGAACGGGCACGGGGACCCGAAAATGTCGTACCCCACCCGTAGCCTGGAATCGGGGGGACCCCCGCACGCGCGCGAGGGATGGGCCCCCGGAATTCCACACTAGGGCAGGAGTACGACAGTTCGACCAAGCCGACCGCGCCCCTTGGCGGCACCGGGACACTCGCGAGTCCAGCGCGGAGGTCGTGCCCGGAAGCAGCGAGCCGATCGCGCTACGCGCCTGCCGTGACGGCCGCGCCCAGGAGGATCAGCACTCCCCCGGTGATCAGCCGCAAGCGGCGTTGGACCGAGGGCTTGCCCGCCAACGCCCGGCCGCGGTCCACGGCGAGGGTGAACAGGAGGTACCAGGCGGCCGTGACGAGGGCCCACAGCGCGCCCAGGGCGAGGCTGGACAGGAGGACCGGGCCGTTAGCGGTGATGAACTGCGGCAGCAGGGAGATCGCGAACACGCCCGCCTTGGGGTTGCCGAGGTTCGTGGCCAGGCCCACCGCGTAGCCGCCCCAACGGGGGCCGGGAGTCGGGGAAGGCGAGCGGGTGGACAGCAGGGTGCTGATGCCGAGGCCTGCCAGGACGATGCCGCCCGCGATGCGGACGGCCGTGTAGGCGGCGGGGTTCGCCAGCAGGACGGCCGACAGGCCTGCCGCGGCGGCCGTGGTCCAGAGCAGGAGGCCGGTGCAGGTGCCCGCGATGGTCGCCCACGCCGCTCGACGGCCGCCCGCCAGCGTTTGCCGGACCATCAGGGCCTGGCCCGCGCCGGGCACCATCGCCAGCAGCCAGGTCGTGAGCACGAAGAGGGGGAGGTGAACGGGCATGCGGGCAAGCCTGGGCGACCACCGGCGTGAAGAGAATGCCGAAAAAGTGTCGCCGGTCGTAAGATTTCTGCATGCCCATCGATCCGGGTCAACTGCGCCTCCTGGCGTTGATCGACCGGCTCGGGTCGCTCTCGGCCGCGGCCCACGCCCTGGCGCTCACGCCCGCCGCGGTGACCCAGCAGGTCGCCAAGGCCGAGCGCGACCACCGGACGACGTTGGTGGTGCGCGGGCCGCGCGGGGCGACGCTCACCGCCGCCGGGGCCGTGCTCGCGCGGCACGGGCGGGTGATCGAGGAGGAGGCGGAGCTGGCCGCGACGGCGTTGGCGGCGTTGCTCGGTCACCTGGCCAAGCGGCTGCGGATCGGCGCTTTCCAAGCGGCGGCACGGCATCTGCTGCCCCCGGCGTTGACCGCGCTGCGGCACCGCCACCCCGACGCTGATCTGTCCATTGTGGACATCTCCTC
Source organism: Umezawaea sp. NPDC059074 (assembly GCF_042738955.1). Classification (NCBI taxonomy): domain Bacteria; kingdom Bacillati; phylum Actinomycetota; class Actinomycetes; order Pseudonocardiales; family Pseudonocardiaceae; genus Umezawaea; species Umezawaea sp. NPDC059074. Next base: position 213,572 of record NZ_JBHYHC010000001.1, on the reverse strand, counting down.
GACGCAGGGGGTGGACGAGGTCGCGGCGGGCAGGCTCGACGTGGCGGTGATCGCCGCGTGGGACGCGGCTCCGATGCCGCCGTCGCACGTCGAGGTCCACGAACTCCTGCGCGACCCGTTGGTCGTCGTCCTGCCCGACGACCACCCGTTGGCGGCCGAACCGGGAAAGGCCCTGCGGCTCGACCTGCTGCGCGACGAGGCGTGGGTGACGATCGAGTCCGGGCACGACGCGCGGACGCAGTTCGACCGGGTCGCCGCGGACGCGGGGTTCGTGCCGCAGGTGCGGTTCCAGACCCAGTCCTACGACGTCGCCCAGGCACTCGTGGGCACGGGGATCGGGGTCGCGCTCGTCTCACGGCTGGCGTTGACCGGGGTCGCGGGGACTACTCACCGCGAACTCGAAGCGCCGGGGCTGCACCGCGAGCTCTACGCGGTCGCGCCCGCCGACACGACGGCCACGCCGTTGGTCGCCGCCTTCCTCGACCTGCTGCACGACGTCGCCGGGGACATCGCGACCCGGTGGTGACCCCGATCAGACCGCGGCGTGCAAGCGCGCCCGTTCGTCGCCGACCGCGACGACGTCGCCGTTGTGGAGCTGCGCGCCGCGACGGGTCTCCAGGCGGCCGTTGACGGTGACCTCGTCGGCGTCGATCAGCTCCTTGGCGTGCGAGCCGTCCTCGGCCAGGCCCGCCAGTTTGAGGAACTGCCCCAACCTGATCATGTCGTCGGCGATCTGCACGTCTCGGATGGGCGGCTTGCTCATCCGCCCATGGTACGACTTGACCATGAACAAGTGGGTGTCAGTGGTGGTGGGCGTGCTGCTCGTGCTGGTCGGGTCCGTGTGGACCCTCCAGGGGTTGAACGTGATCAAGGGCAGCTTCATGACCGGGCAGCAGCTGTGGACCGCGATCGGCCTGCTGGCCGTCATCGGCGGCCTGACGCTGGCCGTGAGCGGACTGCGGAAGAAGCCTTCCCGGTAACGAGGAAAACACGAGGTCGAAACCTGCCCGCAATGATCGGATCGCCGTTCCGTCTACCGTTGCCGTGACGGACGATGCACTCTGGGTGGCGACGTGGTGGTCATTGTGGACGGCGCGGAGTTAGGTTCGGCCGGTGGCGGGCGCAAGCGGCGTCGATCGTTGCGCGGCGAGGTCGGGGTGACCGGCGCGCGCTTCGGGTCGTCCGCGCTGCGGCGCGAACTCGAGGAGGACGTCGAGGCCGCGTACGAGCCCGAGCACCTGGCGCCGCCGAAGATGCCGAAGCCCCGCAAGGCCAGGCGGTCGCTGCGCGGCGAGGTCGGGCAGACGGGCGCGCGGTTCGGGTCCGCCGCCGTGCAGCGGGCGTTGCAGGAGGAACCCGAGCCGGAGCCGGAACCCGCTCCGGTCGAGGTCACGGTGCCCATCCCGGTGGCCCGCGAGGAACCGGCCCACGAGGAGCCGCTCCCCGAGCCGGACCACTACGAGGAGACCGGCAAGTCGCTGGTCCGCCCGTACGCGTGGACCGGTGGCCGCACGACGGCGAACGTGGACCTGCGGCTGGAGACGTTGATCTCGGTCGAGGAGTCCGGCGTGCACACCGCGATGCGGTCGACGAGCCCGGAGCAGCGGTCGATCGTGGAGATGTGCGTGCTGCCCCGGTCGGTGGCCGAGGTGTCGGCGGTGCTGTCCGTGCCGCTCGGCGTGGCTCGGGTGCTGCTCAGCGACCTGATCGAGATGGGCGTCGTCTCGGTGCACGAGACCAACGGCGGCTCGGTGGGCGGTCAGGCCGACCTGGTGCTGCTGGAGCGGGTTCTGAGCGGACTCCGCCGCCTCTGACGGCCTATGCTTCTCCTCCGGAAGAGGTAACGCCCACCCACCCGGCGGTGATCATCGTGAGCGACGGCGCCCGCTGGAGCGCGGGTGCGGTGGCGCGCACGCTCGGCATCTCGCCCACGACGCTGCGGACCTGGGACCGGCGCTACGGACTCGGCCCGCGCACGCGCGAGGAGGGCAAGCACCGCCGGTACGACGACGTCGACGTGGCCGCGCTGCGGCGGATGCTGGAACTCACCGGCCAGGGCATCTCCCCGGCCGCGGCGGCGACCATGGCCCGCGGCGGCGCGGGGCCCGTCCCCACGGTCCACGACTTCATCCGCGCCTCCACCCAGCTGGACGCGCCCCGCCTCGGCAGGCTGACGACCGAGCTGGTCGGCGCGCTGGGCGTGGTCGACGCGTGGGAGTCCGTGCTGATGCCGTTCCTCGTCGAACTGGGGGAACGTGCCACCGAGGAGGGTGGCGGCATCGGTGTCGAGCACGTCGCCAGCAGCGCCGTGGTGAGCGTCCTGCACCGCGTCGGCGACCCCCTGGAGGGCGGCAGGCTGCCCGCGCTGCTGGCGGCCGTGCCCGAGGAGCTGCACACGCTGCCGTTGGACGCCCTCTCGGCGGCGCTGGCCGAACGCGGCTGCGCGTCGCGCAACCTCGGGGCCCGCGTGCCGCCGTCGGCGCTGATGGGGGCCCTGGACGTGCTGGCGCCGCAGTGCGTGCTGCTGTGGGCGCACGACCCCGTGCTCGCGCGGCTCGCCCCGGTGGCGAAGGTCGCCGCGCGGACGCCCGTGCTGCTCGGCGGTCCCGGCTGGCACCGCGTGCCGCTGCCGTTCGGGGCCCAGCGGGTGCACTCGTTGCGCGAGGCCGTGGACGTGGTCCTCACCCATTCCGGTCGCTCGAGTTGAAACGCTTTTGAATCGAAATTAGGGTGGTGACCATCAACCGAGCACAGGGGTGGTCCCATGCCAGAGTTGTCCAGGCTGCCCACGCCCGTCGCCGAGTCCTGGGACTGGCAGCTGCGCGGGCTCTGCCGAGGAGTCGACAGTTCGCTGTTCTTCCACACGCCGAACGAGCGCGGCACCGCGCGCGAACGGCGTGAGACGCGGGCCAAGGAGATCTGCGAACGCTGCCCGGTGCGGCGCGAGTGCCGTGAGCACGCGCTGAAGGTCGAGGAGACCTACGGGGTGTGGGGCGGGCTCGGGGAGAGCGAGCTGCGCAGGCTGATCTCCCTCAACCACAAGCGGAGCTAGAGGCTCGCCCGCAGGTCCGCGAACGCGTCACCGAGAGCCGGGAGCTGGTAGTGGGCGTTGAGGCCGCTGGGGTTCGGCAGCACCCACAGCCGACTGTCCGCGATCAGCTCGGTCTGCCTGCCGATCACGGCCTTCTTGCGCTCGAACGCCGTGCGGTAGGCCGTGACGCCGACGATCGCGACGACCTTCGGCCGGTACTCCTCGGCGACCTCGGTCAGCCGCACCGCGCCGGCCCGCAGTTCGGCGGCGGACAGCTCGTCGGCCCGCGCGGAGGCGCGGGGGACGATGTTGGTCAGGCCGAGGCCGAGCGGGAGGAGTTCGTCCTGGTCGGCGGCGGTGAACAGCCTCGGCGTGAAGCCGCCGAGGTGCAGCGCGGGCCAGAAGCGGTTGCCCGACTTGGCGAAGTGCCGTCCGGTGGCCGCGGAGTACAGGCCGGGGTTGATGCCGCAGAACAGCACGTCCAACCCGTGGGCGAGCAGGTCCGGGAGGAGCTTGTCCCGCGCGGCCACCAGATCGACACCCATGACGCCAGTGTCCCCCACCCCTAGTCGGCTGTGGCCGATCAGGGGTTGTCGGGACCTCCGGGCCGCGCGAGCCTGGGTTCCCACGCCGAACGAGGAGTCTTCGACATGAGCTGGTTCCCCCGAGTGCTCGGGGCGGCCACGGCCGCCTACAGCGCGGCCGTCATCGCCAAGCCCGAGGTGCTGACCACGCCGACGGGACTGGGCGACTCGCCGGCCTCCCGCACGCTGGGCACCGCCGTGGGGGTGCGCGACCTCGTCTCCGGACTGGCGGTCGCGTTCGCCCCGTCCGGTCTGCCGCTGCGGCTCGCGCTGCTGGTCCGCGTGGCCATGGACATCGGCGACACGGTCGTGCTCGGCGCGGCCGCCCCGGACAAGGCCACTCGCAACAAGATCGTCGGCGTGGCGCTGGGGTGGGCCGCCCTCAACGCGCTGGCGCTGCTCGCGACCCGCGAGAAGGCCCAGGAGGACGAGCACTGGCAGTGGGACCCGCGCTGGTCGGACCCGAGCTACTGGGCCGACCCGGCGAGCTGGGAGCGCGAGCGCGGCGACCAGGCCGTGTAGCCCGCGCGCTCGGCCTCCTCGACGGACCGGAACCGCACGTCGCCCTTCATCCGGCGGTAGTACGGCGACACGTCCGTGTGGAAGATCCGCGACTTGGAGTTGCCCTTCACCGGGAGGTCCACTTCGGACTCCCCGGACTCGTGGATCACCTCGGTCGGCGCCTCGGCGCGCGGTTCCGGCTCGGGCTCGGCCCGCTGCTCGGGCACGACGACGACCGTCGACGCCCCCAGCGCCGCGACCGGCCGCCGGGCCGCGCCCAGCTCGGCGCGCAACCTCCGGTTGACCGCCCGCATCGGCAGCCAGGTGAGCAGCGACCCCGCGAGGAACGCGCCCGCGCACAGCACGAACATCTGCGTGAACAACCAGAGCACAACGAACTCCTAGCGAACGAGGATGTCTACCTGACGTGACGTGTCGGTGGTCTCGGGCGCGTTGTCGACGCTGACGGCCGTCTCCACCAGCGCGGGCGGAATCCCTTGCCCCAGAACGACATCGCGCACGAGGCGGGCCCGCGTCTCGGCGAGGCCGCGCGCGTCCGGGACGTCGACCGACGCGTGCCCGCGGACCGTCACCGTCGCGCGCGGCGCGACCAGCAGCATGCGCGCGACGCGTTCGATCAGCACGGGACCGTGCCCCTGCCACGTGGTGGAGTCGGGCTGGAACCGGATGCTGCCGTTGCCGCCGACGAGCCGGTTGATCGAGTCGCCCAGCGCGGGCAGGTCGAGGTCGCCGCTGCGGGCCGACGGTCCGACCTCGAACGCCGGGTCGACCTTCAGCCCGCCCGCCGCCGCGTTCAGCAGCGGGCCGAGGGCCGTCGCCTTCTCCTGGTCGACCACGGTCGCCCGCGCCGTGAGCACGCCGTCGTGCACGACGCCGCTGAAGTCGTGGACGCCGTTGTCCACCACCGCCGCGACGAGCGCCGTGGCGGCGTCGGCGGAGATCGGCAGCCGAGCCCCGGCCTTGGGCGTCAGCACGTCGGTGACCCGGTAGCCCTCGGCGCGGGCCCGCACGGCGTCCACCAGCGCGCGCCGCTCCGACTCGTCGGCGGGCGTCCCGGCCAGCACGATCTCGTCGACCCGAACGAAGAACGACAGCTCGCCGGGCTCGGCGTCCCGCACGGCCACGTCCACGACGCCCGGCACCGCTCCGACCAGCGCCTTCACCTCGGGGACGTCCCGCGGCACGACCCCGGACACGGTCACCGCGCGCCCGTCGACGGACACCCCGTTCTCCAGGTGCCCGGACTCGTCGATGGCCACGGCGACCCGGCGGGCCAGGTCCCGTTCGATGCGCTCCCCCTGCACGACGACACCGGCGCCGGCGAGCAGTGCGGGCACGAGAACGGCGCCAACGAGCCAGAGCGGTCGGGGTTTCAGCACCGGGCGTTAGTACCCGATGGGGACGTCCGATAGCGAACCGCGACAGCCAAACGCGCAGGACAGAGCCGTTTTTTCACCCAGGAAGGTGACACGAATCAGCCGGTTGATGATCATCTCGGGTTGCGCGGCGCACCGGACCTGTGCGCTCGGCCCAGGCGTGGACGACCTCAGGCTCCCCCGGCCCTGGCCCGCAGGTGCGCCCGCTCCCCCTGCCGCCCGAACAGGCTCAGCACCTCCACCGTCCCGGCGTCCGCGCTGCCGAACCAGTGCGGCACGCGGGTGTCGAACTCGGCGGCCTCGCCAGGGGCCAGCACGACGTCCTGGTCGCCGAGCAGCACCCGCAACCGTCCACTCAGGACGTACACCCACTCGTAGCCCTCGTGGGTCTTCTGCTCGGGCTCGCCGGACGCGGCCGGGATCAGCAGCTTGTACGCCTGCACGCCGCCCGCCCGCCGGGTCAGCGGCACCATCGTCATCCGCCCGCGCACGACGGGGCGCATGTGGATGCGGGGGTCCCCGGTGAGCGGGGCGCCCACGAGTTCGTCCATCTGCACGCCGTAGGCCTTCGCCAGCGGCAGCAGCAGTTCCAGGGTGGGCTTGCGCTGACCGGACTCCAGGCGCGACAGCGTCGACACCGAGATGCCGGTCGTCTCGGACAGGTCGGTCAGCGTCGTCTCGCGCAGCCTGCGCAGCGCCCGCAACCGGGGCCCGACCGCCGCGAGCACCGTGGTCAGCTCGTCGTCCATGGCCTCCACCTTGCCACATCGGCAAAGAACTTTGCGGGTTCTCCCCCGCCGGGCGCAGAGTGCGGACATGGACAACAACGTGATCGACGTGCTCGTCATCGGCGGCGGAGCCGCCGGGCTGAGCGCCGCCGTGACCCTGGGCCGGGCGCGCCGCTCGGTCACCGTCGTCGACGCCGGGGAGCCCCGCAACGCCCGCGCGTCGGGGGTGCACGGCTTCCTGACCCGTGACGGGATCAGCCCCGCGGAGCTGGTGGAGATCGGCCGCGCCGAGGCCGAGGGGTACGGCGCGCGGTTCGTGCGCGGGACGGTCACGACCGCCGTCCGCGACGACGACGGCGTGTTCGCGGCCACCCTGGACTCCGGCGACGTCGTCCGGGCCCGGCGGCTGCTGGTCGCCACCGGTCTGGTCGATGAACTGCCGGACGTCGAGGGCGTGGCCGAGCGGTGGGGCCGCGACGTCGTGCACTGCCCCTACTGCCACGGCTGGGAGGTGCGGGACCAGGCCATCGGCGTCCTCGCCACCGGCCCGCTGGCCGTGCACAGCGCGCACCTGTTCCGCCAGCTCAGCGCGGACGTCGTGGTCTTCCGGCACACGTCCGCCCCGCTGTCCGCCGAGCAGGCCGAGCAGCTCGCGGCGCGCGGCATCACCGTCGTGGAGGGGGAGGTCGCCGGGCTGGAGGTCGTCGACGACCGGCTCACCGGCGTGCGCCTGGCCTCCGGCGAGGTCGTCGCCCGGCAGGTCCTCGTCGTCGCGTCGCAGGTGAGGGCGAACGCCGGGGTGGTCGAGGCGCTGGGGCTCAAGGCCGTGGACTGGGAGATGGCGGGGCACGTCTTCGGGCAGCACATCCCGGCGGACGCCTCCGGCGCGACGGAGATCCCCGGCGTCTTCGTGGCGGGCAACGCCGCCGACCCGCGCGCCCAGGTCGTGGCCGCCGCCGCGGCGGGCGTGCTGACCGGCGCGGCCGTCAACTCCGACCTGATCACCGAGGACACCGCCGCCGCGGTCGCCGCCCTGCGGGCCGAAGCGGCTCCGACCAGCGAGGAGTTCTGGGAGGCCCGCTACGGGTCGAACAACCGGGTGTGGAGCGGCCGGGCCAACCCCGTGCTGGTGGACGTGGCCGAGCCGCTGCCGCCGGGCAGGGCGCTGGACCTGGGCTGCGGCGAGGGCGGCGACGCTCTCTGGCTCGCGGGGCGGGGGTGGCGGGTCACCGCCGTGGACGTGTCGGGCACCGCGCTCAAGCGCGCCGAGGCGCACACGGCCGACGCGGGCCTCGTGGTCGACTTCCAGCGGCACGACCTGGCCGAGACCTTCCCGGAGGGCACGTTCGACCTGGTGTCCGCGCAGTACTTCCAGTCACCGGTGGACTTCCCGCGCACCGAGGTGCTCCGCACCGCCGCGGCCGCCGTGACGTCCGGCGGGCTGTTCCTGCTCGTCGACCACGGCTCCGCGGCCCCGTGGTCGTGGAACCAGAACGGCGTCTTCCCCAGCCCCGAGGAGCTGTTCGCCACCCTCGACCTGGACCCGGAGCTGTGGCGGGTCGAACGGCTGCACTCGCCCACGCGCCAGGCCACCGGCCCGAACGGCGAGACGGCCACCGTCGCCGACACGGTCGTCGCCGTCAGACGTCGCTGACGGCCGCCCGCAGCGCGTCGACCAGCCGGGCCGCCGCGTCGGACAGCGGACGCGGCGGCCACGCCACCAGGATGCGCCGCCGCTCGCCGGAGTCCCGGACCCGCAGCGCCCGGACGCCCGGCGGCACGGCGGGCAGCAGCGACGACGGCAGCGTCGTCAGCCCGCACCCGGCCGCGACCAGGTGCAGCTTGGCCAGCCAGTCGCGGGCCACGTGGGCGACGTGCGACCGCTCGTCCAGCCCCGGCCACACGCCCATCAGCCGGTCGTCGCCGCCGGCCTGCCCGGCGATCCACCGCTGCCCGCGCAGGTCGGCGACGTCCACGACCTCCCGGTCCGCCAACGGGTGCGACGCGGGCACGGCGACCCTCAGCTCGCGCTCGCCCAACGTCCGCACCTCCAGCGGCGGCGACTCCGCGTCCGGCGGCCGGAACGGCGGGGCGGACGCGATCACCGCCACGTCGAGCGTGCCCGCGCGCAACGCCCGCACCAGCACCGGCGTGCTCGCCTCCCGGCTCACGACGGTGATCCCCGGATGAGTGCGCCGCAACGCGGCGATCGCCTGGGGCACCACGATCCCGCCCGCGCTGGCGAACCACCCGAGCCGCACCGTGCCCGCGTCGGCGGGCAACCCGGCCAGCTCCCGCCCGGTGGCGTCGATCTGCTCCAGCACCACCACCGCCCGGCGCAGCACGACCCGCCCGGCCGCCGTCAGCCGCACCCCGTCGCGGCGGCGTTCCAGCAGCGACGCGCCCGCGGCCCGTTCCAGCGTCGCGATCTGCCGCGACACGGCCGACTGCGTGTATCCGAGCGCGGCGGCGGCAGCGGTGAGCGTGCCGCGCTCGGCGACCTCCTGGAACACCCGCAGAGCGACCAGCGAGACGTCGGTGAAATCCATGACGTACACGCATACCAGACATGCCCAACTCTCGTTGGACGCATGGCCGGTGCGCTCCTAGCGTTGGTGTACATGAGAACCGCACTGGTCACCGGAGCCAACCAGGGCATCGGTTTCGCCCTCGTCGAGGGGCTGGCCGCTCGCCTTTCGCCGGACGACCTCGTCCTGCTCACCGGCCGCTCGCCCTCCCGCGTCGCCGACGCCGCGGCGCGGGCGGCCGCCAACCCGAACGCCCGTGCCCGCGTGGAGGGCCGCGTCCTCGACGTCGCCGACCCCGACGCCGTCGCCGCCTTCGCCTTCGCCTTCGCCGCCGACATCGTGTTCTCCAACGCGGTCACCAGGATGACGCCGGACACGCAGGCCGAACTGGCGGACGAGTCCATCGCCGTCTCCAACGGCGGCACCCACGCGGTGCTCCGCGCCTTCGGCCCGCTCCTGCGCCCCGGCGGCAGGCTCCTGGTCGTCGCCAGTTCCCTGGGCACCCTCGACCACCTGCCCCCGCACCTCCGGCCGCTGTTCGACAACGTCTCCCTGGACGCCGTCGAGGAGGCCGTGGCCTCCTGGCGCGCAGCCCTCCGCGACGGCACGGCGGAGGAGCGGGGATGGCCGCGGTGGATCAACATCCCGTCCAAGGTGGCCCAGGTGGCCGCCGTCCGGGCGTTCGCCGCCACCTCGCCACCCGACACCTTGATCGCCGCCGTCTGCCCCGGCCTGGTCGACACCCCCACGTCGCGCCCGTGGTTCACCGACTTCACCCGCGCCCGCACGCCCGCCGAGGCCGCGGACGACCTGCTCACCCTGGCCTTCACCACCCCGCCGGACCCGAGCTGGCACGGCGAACTGGTCCGCTCCGGCCAGGTGCTCCCGTGGCGAGGAGTGCCCGCTGCGTGAACGCCACGGATCGACCACGGGATCCACACAGGTTCCTCATCCGGTCCGGCCAGGCTGCGGGCATGCAGAAGATCGGAATGCTCGTAGCCGCCCTGCTCCTCACCTCCACCGCTCCCGCGCACGCCAGTGACAACGCGGTCGTCCAGCCCATCGCCGTCACCCCCGCCGACCAGCAGGCGGTCCTCGACTACTGGACGCCGTCGCGCATCGCCGAGCTGCCATCGGCACCGTCCACGCCACCACCCGGCCAGGCCCCGGTGGACGGGCCGGACGGCAGCGGCGGTGGCGTGGTCGGGACGGTGGGCCGGTTGTTCTTCACCGAGCGCGGCGAGGACGCGAGTTGCACGGGAACGCTGGTGGACGGCGGTTCGGTGATCACGGCAGGCCACTGCCTGCACACGTTCGACCTCATCCGCGAAGACCCGCAGTGGTCGACGAACCTCCTTTTCGTGCCGGGCTTCCGCGACGGCGAATCACCGTACGGGAGCTACACGGTCCACTCCGCGATCGTCGACGCGCATTGGATCGCGAACGACGAACTCGACGAGTACGACCAAGCCTTCCTCCTCCTGAACCCCGCAACCGACGGCCGCACCGCCGTGGACGCGGTAGGCGCGAGCCACCACATCGCCTTCGACGCCCCAGGCGCTCAGGAGGTACGCGAGTTCGGCTACCCCCGCAGCGCCCGCCAACCAGGCCACCAGGGCAGGCCGGAATTCACCGGCCAACGCCTGGCCCAGTGCTGGGGCCCGGCCCTGGAACGCACCGGCACCACCGAGTGGCCGGTACCGCGCGGCCTGTGGGGCGTCGCCTGCGACATGGGCGGCGGCTCCAGCGGCGGCCCCCGCATCACGAACTTCGACACCACCACAGGTCTGGGCACGGTGGTAGGCGTGAACACCCAAGGCTACTCCGTCGACACCAACGGCCAGGAATGCCCCCTGGGCGACCCCACCTGCACCCGCCACCTGGGCGGCCCGCAGCTGACGAGGGCCATCACCGAACCCCTGTACGACCACACCCGATAGCCACTCGATGTCCTGGCGGCCTGTGCGAGATCCTGCGGCAGCCTCAAACCCCTGCTGTCGCAGGATCTCGCCCAGCACGCGCCAACACGATGACAAGCGGTGGGCCGAAGACCGGGAGGGCGGCAACTCCACCTGCGAACAGCCGCACGCCCGGTCCACCGCCAGCCCGGACCCGGCCCGAGAAAGGCCCGACAACCCGGCTGTCGAGCCCCACCCCCTGGCCGCTGACACGCGCTGGTCGGCCAGAGCCGGAAGCACCAAAGCCCAGGGCGGTCGCGAATCCGGTTCGTGGTCGCCGATGCGGGTCCGGGTCGGTTACCGCCCCATGCGAGCAAGAGCCGAAGGCACGACAGCCCGGAGTGGGCTTGTGGGTGGGCTGTCGTGCCTGGTGGGGTGGTTACTGGATGACCACGGGGGTGCCGTTGGCGGTGAGGCGCCAGTCGGTGTGGGCGAAGAGGGTTGGGTCGATTTCGCCTGTTTCCTTGACCCAGTCGATCATCAGTTGGCGGATTTCCTGCTGCTGGTTGAGCAGGACTGGGGCGGTGGAGATGTGGGGGAAGCCGCCGCCGCCGGATTGGCGGTAGTTGTTGACCGCTACCGCGAACTCCTGCGTCGGGGTGATGGGGGTGCCCGCGTAGGAGAGGGCGGTGATGCGGTCGCCTGCCGGCTTGGTGATGTCGATGTCGTAGGTCAAGGGGGCGTCGAGGCCCGCGGCGATGTCGTAGTTGTAGTCGGGGGTGCCGTTCGGGGCTGTGGGGGTGGGGGCGTTGGTCACCGAGTCGGCCGGGAACGGGCCCGTTGTGGTGACCTGCTTGAAGTACCTGGCGCTGAACTCCAGGTAGTCCTTGAGCTGGGCGCCGGTCAGGCGGACGGCCAGCAGGGTGTTGTCGAAGATGTAGAGGCCTGCCACGTCGCGGATCGAGACGTCGCCCGCGGGGATCGCGGCGGCGCGGTTGAACGGGGCCGCCAGGGCGAGGATCGGCAGGGTGTTGGTGGGGAGTGCCTTCTTCACCTCGGCCGCTTGGACGTGGTTGATGAAGTCCAGCGCCGCCACGTCCTCGTACCTGGCCGTCGCGGCGGACATCGCCTGCTTGTTCGTGCCCACCTTGGAGTTGACGTAGGTGACGACCTTCGCGTGGTCGGCGGTCAGCAGCTTGACGATCTTCGGGTCCTCGGCGACGGTGTTCGAGTTCAACACCTGCGAGCGGGACGCCTTCAGGGTCCAGCCGCCGCGCGGCGCCCACTCCAGGTCGAAGTCGAGCAGGCTCAGGCGCTTGCCCCAGAACAGCGGCTCGGTGATGAGGACCTGCTTGCCGGTGGTCTTGTTCGCCACCAAGCGCTGCGGGATCTCGACGTGCGCGTGCCCCACAAGGATCGCGTCGATGCCCGGCACCTGCTCGGCGACCAGGGTCGCGGCGTTCTCCGGGTACGGCAGGGCGTCGCCGTAGGACGACGACGTGTCCGCCCCCGAGTGCGCGGACACGATCACCAGGTCGACCCCGGCCCGGCGCATCTTCGGCACCCACACCTTGGCCTGCTCGACCAAGCCGGGGAACGTCATCTTCCCCTCGACGTTCGCCTTGTCCCAGATCGCGATACCGGGGTTGGTCAGGCCGAGGATGCCGACCCGCAACGGGGCCGTGCCGGTGCGCCACACCGTCTTCACCACGTACGGCTTGAACGCGGGCTGCCCGGTGCGCGAGTCGATCGCGTTCGCCCCGAGCAGCGGGAAGCGCAACTGCTGCTCGAACGTCCGCAGCAGCGGGATGCCGTAGTTGAACTCGTGGTTGCCCAGCGCCGCCGCGTCGTACCCGATGGCGTTCATCGCCGCCGCCATCGGGTGCACCTTGCGCCGGGTGATCGGCTCGACCTTGGCGTAGTAGTACGCCAGCGGCGTGCCCTGGATCGTGTCGCCCGCGTCCAGCAGCAGCGTGCGGTGCGCGCCGTGCTGCTCGCGCACGGCGTTCACCAGCGAGGAGACCTTCGCCAGGCCGATGTCGTTGTGCGCGGAGTCGTCGAACTCCTTGTTCGCGAAGTAGTCCCAGTTGAACACGTTGCCGTGCAGGTCGGTCGTGCCCATGACGGTCAGGGTGAACGGCCTGGTCACGCCCCTGGACGCCGCTTGGGCGGCCGCGGGGCGGAAGCCCGCCGCGGCGAGGACGCCCGCGGCGGTGCCCGCGAGCACGGCGCGACGCCGAACCGGATTTTCGCTCATCCGGGCACCGTACGTCTTGACCGTTGACCGTCGGGGTCACGCCGAGGGGTGCCGGACCTCCAGCATCGTGCAGCCCGTCTCGGTGCGGTACGGGCCGTGCGGCATCCCCGGCGGGCGGCACGCGTACTGCCCCGCCGTGAAGGTCCGCCCGAGGGTCAGGTCGTGGAGGTCGCCCTCCAGCAGGTAGACCTCCTCCACGTACTCGTGGCGGATGACCCCGGCCTCCGAGGTGTCGGTGCCGGGCGCCCAGCGGGCGATCCTGGTCAGGATCGTCGCGTCCTGCGCGCTCAGGACCCGTTCCTCCACGCCCGGTGTCGAGGGCCGCCACGGCACGTCGGTCACGGCGTAGAACTCGCGTTGCTGCTTCATCGGTGTCTCCCATGCGTCCAGTCAAGCCTCGACCACCGACAAAAACCGTGCTCCTCAGGGTCGCTGAGACGGGTGAAAAAGAAGTTCGCGGAGAGTGACGAAAAGGACGATGCCACCACCCCGGAACAGCACCCACCGGCCCACGGGGCGAAACGGCTAGCCTGGCCGCCATGCCCCGACGCTCCCTGCCGGTCCTGTTCGCGGCGGTGCTGGCGCTCTCGGCGTGCGGCCCGACGTCGGCCGCCCCCCGGACGAACGGCGGGGTGACCGGCACCGCCCCCGCCGCCGCGGCCTGCCCCGACACCGGGTTCGACTGCGACCTCCAGGCCCGGTTCGCGCGGGTGGAGGACTACGTGAAGGCCCGGCCCGGCACCGTCGGCATCGTCGTCCGCGACCGCGAGTCCGGGGCGGTCTGGCACAACGACCACTCCGGCGACCTCGTGTGGACCGCGTCGACGATCAAGCTCGCCATGGTCGTCGACCTGCTCCGCCGCGACCGCGAGGGCGACCTGGACCTCACCGACGAGGACAAGGGCCTCATCACGGCCATGCTCCACAGCTCGGACGACGACGCGGCCGACGAGCTGTGGAAGCGCTACTCCGGCCCGGACCACCTGGCGTTCAACAAGTCCTTCGCCTCCTACGGCCTCACCTCGCTCGCCCCGCAGGAGGGCTACTCCGAGACCTTCCCCTACTGGGGTTTCCAGAAGTGCACCGCCGAGGACCTCGACCGGCTGATGACCTACGTGCTGACCAAGGTCCCCGACGCCGACCGCGCCCCGCTGCTGGAGCAGATGCGGTCCGTCGGACCCGAGCAGCAGTGGGGCGTCTGGGCCGCGGGCCCCGCCGCGAAACCGGGCACCAAGGACGGCTGGTCCGAAGAGGACACCGGCTGGGTGATGAACACCGTCGGCTTCGTCGGCCCCGGCGAGCGCTACACCCTCGCCGTGATGAACGACCTGCACGGCAAGGGCGGCTACGACGACGGCAGGGAGACCGACTCCAGGATCGCCGAACTGCTGTTCGGCGGCCGCTTCTAGACCTGACGGGTCGGCTGCACCACGATCTGCCGCAGGTTCACGTGCCGCGGCCTGCTCGTCACGTACGCGACCACGTCGGCCAGCTCCTCGGCGGCCAGCGAGCCCACCGAGTCGATCCACGGCGCGAGGCCCGCGGCCTGGTCGTCGTCCAGGTGCGTGAGCAGCTCCGACCGCACGACGCCGGGCTCGACGTTGGTCACCCGCACGTCCTTCGGCCCGAACTCGGCGCGCAGGTTCGCGGACAGGTGCGTGATCGCGGCCTTGGTGGCGCAGTAGACGGCGTAGTTCGGGAAGAGGCCGTGCGCGGCGACCGAGGAGATGTCGACGAGGTCGGCCGTGCCGCCGTCGGCGGCCGCGGCCAGCAGGTCCGGGGTGAACTCCCCGATCACCCGCAGGGCACCGGTGAGGTTGAGGTCGATCATCCGGGCCCAGTGGTCGGCGCGGACGTCCTCGACCGGCGCCGCGAGCATCACGCCCGCGTTGTTCACCACCAGGTCGACCCGGCCGAACGCCTCGCGCACGGCCGCGCCACCGGCGGCGACGGACTCCTGGGAGGTCACGTCGACCTCCACGGCCAGCGCGCGGCCGCCGTCGGCGACGATCTTGGCGGCCACGTCGGCGAGCTTGTCGGCCCGCCGCGCGAACAGGGCGACCTTGGCGCCACCGGCGGCCAGCGCGCGGGCGGTGGCCTCGCCGATGCCGCTGGAGGCCCCGGTGACGACGGCGGTCCGGTCGGTGAGGGTGTCGTAGTTGGTCATGGCACCAAAACTGGCGGTTCCGAAGCCCCCGAGGGAGGCCCGCCGAATGGTGGTACCGCGAGAACCACCATCCAGGAGCCGAGAGGGTGCAGACTGTCCACATGAGCCGCGAACTCGGGGAGTTCCTCCGCTCCCGCCGCGCCCGCATCAAACCGAACGACGTCGGCCTGCCCGCCGGTCTCCGCCGCCGCGTGCCGGGGCTGAGGCGCGACGAGGTCGCGAGCCTCGCCGGGGTGAGCGTCGAGTACTACGTGCGCCTGGAGCAGGGCCGCACGGCCGGGGTGTCCGACTCGGTGCTGGACGCCGTGGGCCGGGCGCTGCGGCTGACCGAGGTCGAGCGCGCGCACCTGGGGAACCTGGTGCGGCCCTCGGACGGCGACGCGGGCCCGAACCGGGTGCCGCCGACCGTCCAGCGGCTGCTCGACCTGATGGACTCGGTGCCCGCGATGGTGCTGGGCAAGCGCTTGGACGTGCTCGCCCACAACCGGCTGGCGGACGCGCTGTGCGGGTTCTCGGCGCGGCACGAGGCCGAGCGGAACATGGCCCGCTACGCGTTCCTGGACCCGACCGCGCACCTGTTCTACCCGGAGTGGGACAGGGTGGCCGCCGAGACGGTCGCCTACCTGCGGCTCAACGCGGGCCGGTGGCCGGACGACGCGGGCCTGACGGCGCTGGTCGGCGAGCTGTCGATCAAGAACGACGTGTTCCGACGGCTCTGGGCGCGGCACGACGTCAAGGACAAGGTGTTCGGCCGCAAGCTCATGAACCACGACCTGGTGGGCGAGCTGGAGGTCGACTGGCAGACGTTCACGCTGCCGGAGGACGTCGGCCTGCACCTGCTGACCTACGTCCCGGTGCCGGGGTCGGGGACGGCGGACAAGCTCGCCGTGCTGGCGAGCTGGACCGCTCCCGCTCCCCTGCCCGCTCAGGTGACCAGCTGAGCGAGCCGCACGTAGTCCGAGGCCTCGTGCACGACGTCGCCGGGCCGTTCGTGCTGCTCGACGACGATCCGCACGGGGTCGCCGCGGCGGGAGAGCGCCCGGCGGACGGCGACCGAGCCGATGCCGGACGGGGTGCGCAGGTGGACGCGGTGGACGCCGAGGGCGCGCGCGACCAGCACCAGGCCGTCGACCACGAGGTCGGGCGACGCGGTGAGCACCGCGATCTGCGCGGGGCTCACCGCGTCGCACACGACCACCGGCCGGTCGACGGTCACGCTCGCGGCCAGTGAGCGCCACAGGGGCGCTCCGGCCGCGAACAGCACGGCTATCAGCCTGCCGAGTTCGGGCGCCGCGGCGGGGGCGCTCCGGTCAAGAGGTCGGCGGTTGACCACTGCCCTGGTCCTCACGGCGCGGTGGCACGCCCTGCGGCTGCTGCCCACCCGGTTGCTGGCCGCGTTCGAACACCACGCGCTCGACGATGGACTTGGCGGTGGTCTTGCCGTCGGTCGTCTCGCCGATCACGGTCACCGTGTCGCCGGTGGCGATGCTGCTGAGGTCGCCCTTGGTCTGCTTGTTGGGGCCACCGCCGCCGCCGATCACGGTGCTGCTGTCGATCGTGTAGGTCTTCGTGTAGCCGTCGGTGCTCTTGACCCCGATGGACGTGCTGGACACGTCGGTCACGGTGCCCACCTGGAACTCGCCGTGCAGGGTGGTGCCGAACCCGCCGAGCTGACCGCCGCCGAAGCCGCCGGGTCCGCCCATGCGGCCGTAGCCGCCGGGGCCTCCCCGCCCGCCGGGGCCCATGTCGGTCGCGCCGACCGCGCCGTTGGCCGCGTAGATGGCGGTCCCGCCCGCGGCCGCGATGCCCACGGCGATGGCGACGGCGGCGACGGTCTTGCGGCCGGACCACGAGACCTTGGACGCCTGGGGCTGCTCGGCCCCCCACGCGGGCTCCTGGGGTGGCACGGCCTGCGCCTGCGGAGGCTGTGCCTGCGGAGTCTGGGGTGGCACGGCCGAACCCGGCTGCTCCGCCGGCGCGTTCTGGTCGGTGCTCATCGTCGTTCCTCCTGCGGTCCTCCAGCGGACGTTCGCCCGCTGCGGACACCACGGTCACTCGCGGGCCTGTGTTTGCGCTGTGCGCCGGATGGGCCGCCGCTGTGGGCCTGCCGGTCCTGCTCACAGGTGGTACACAGGATTCCCACAGGACCGGCCCAAGGGTCCCGCCCACCCTGAGGACATGCGCGCAGTGAGCACCAGCAAGAAGCACGCCGAACTCCGCCGCCCGGACGGGCAGGCGGTGCGCGTGCTCGTGGTGGACGACGAGTCCACCCTGGCCGAGTTGATGTCGATGGCGCTGCGGATGGAGACCTGGGAGGTCCGCACCGCGCTGGACGGCGCGTCGGCCGTGCGCACCGCGCGCGAGTTCCGGCCGGACGCCGTCGTCCTGGACGTGATGCTGCCCGACTTCGACGGCTTGGAGGTGCTGCGGCGGCTCCGCGCCGAGCAGCCGAACCTGCCGGTGCTGTTCCTGACCGCCAAGGACGCCGTGGAGGACCGGATCGCCGGGCTCACGGCCGGTGGCGACGACTACGTGACGAAGCCGTTCAGCCTGGAGGAGGTCGTGCTGCGGCTGCGCGCGCTGATGCGCCGCACGGGCGTGACCGAGGCGACGGCGGGCGCGGAGCTGGTGGTCGGCGACCTGCGGTTGGACGAGGACACCCGCGAGGTGCACCGCGGCGGCCGGTCGATCGACCTGACGGCGACGGAGTTCGAGCTGCTGCGGTACCTGATGCGCAACCCGAAGCGGGTGCTGAGCAAGGCGCAGATCCTGGACCGCGTGTGGAGCTACGACTTCGGCGGGCAGGCGAACATCGTCGAGCTGTACATCTCCTACCTGCGCAAGAAGATCGACGCGGGCCACGAGCCGATGATCCACACGATGCGGGGCGCGGGCTATGTCCTCAAGCCGGCACCCTAGGTCCTGGTCGCTGCGCAAGCGGATCATCGCGGAGCAGATGGCGCTGCTCACGGTGGTGTGCCTGGTGATCGGCGTCGTCACGATGCTGGCGCTGCGCGACTTCCAGGTGAAGCAGCTCGACGACCAGCTGACCCACGCCTCCGAGCGCGCGGCGGGCTTCCGCGACGGGCCGCCGCCGCAGGGCGGCATCCCCGGCGCCCGGAACAACCCGTTGCGCGGACCGGGCCAGGGGCCGGGCACGCTCATCGCCTTCGTCAACGGCGGATCGGTCTCCTTCGCCGGGCGGATCCCCCTCGGCCAGGGCAGCGAGGAGAGCCTGCCCGCGTCGGCGAGCACGCAGCTCGCGGCCGTGCCCGCCGACGGCAGGCCGCACACCCTGACGCTGGGCAACGTCGGCGACTACCGGTTGATCGCGACCGTCATGTCCGACGGGTCCCGGCAGATCACCGGGTTGCCGCTGGCCGGGGTGAACGCGACCGTGCTGCAACTGGGGTTCGTGCTCGGCGGGGTGGCGCTGGCGGGGTTGCTGATCGCCGGACTGGTGGGCGCGTTCATCGTCCGGCGCACGTTGACCCCGTTGCAGCGGGTGGCGGGGATCGCGACTCGGGTGTCGGAGTTGCCGCTGCACGAAGGGGAAGTGGCGCTCGCCGTGCGGGTGCCGGAACAGGACGCGAATCCCCACACGGAGGTGGGGCAGGTCGGGTTGGCGTTGAACCGGATGCTCGGCCACATCGGGGCCGCGTTGACGGCTCGGCACGCCACGGAGACGCGGGTCCGGCAGTTCGTGGCGGACGCCTCGCACGAGCTGCGGACGCCGTTGGCGGCCATCCGCGGCTACGCGGAGCTGACCCGGCGGTCCGGGGCCGAGGTGCCGCCGGAGATCGCGCACGCGATGAGCCGGGTGGAGTCCGAGGCCGATCGGATGACGGTGCTGGTGCAGGACCTGCTGCTGCTGGCCCGGTTGGACGCGGGTCGGCCGCTGGAGGACGCCGAGGTGGACCTGACGCGGCTGGTGCTGGACGCCGTGAGCGACGCCCGGATCGCCGCGCAGGGGCACCACTGGCAGCTGGAGCTGCCCGCCGAGCCCGTGACGGTGGTCGGGGATGTCGACCGGCTGCACCAGGTGCTGGCGAACCTGCTGTCCAACGCCCGCACGCACACGCCGCCGGGGACGACCGTGACCACCGGGCTGTCCGTTTCCCCTGGTAGAGGGGTGGAACTGACGGTGACGGACAACGGGCCGGGGATCTGGGCCGAGCTGCTGCCGGACGTGTTCGAGCGGTTCGCCCGAGGCGACGGCTCCCGGTCGCGGGCCGCCGGGAGCACCGGGCTGGGGCTGTCGATCGTGTCGGCCGTGGTCGAGGCGCACGGCGGCACGGTGGGCGTGGCGAGCGAGCCGGGCAAGACCCGGTTCACCGTCCGGCTGCCCGCGCGGCGCTGACGACGTCCACACAGGTGGCGCACAGGCGAGGCACAAGGAGCGCCCAGCCGGGGCCGTGACGCTCGGTGCATGACGGTTGTCGACTCCCCCGCCCACGCCTCGACCGCGCCGACCGCTCCACCGCCCCCGGTGGCGGGTGAGCCCCGGTGGACGAGACCCGCGCTGGTCGGGCTGCTGGTCGCCACCGCGGTGCTCTACCTGTGGCGGCTCGGTGATTCCGGGTGGGCCAACGCCTACTACTCGGCCGCCGCGCAGGCCGGGTCGCAGAGCTGGGAGGCCTGGTTCTTCGGGTCCACCGACTCGGCCAACTCGATCACGGTCGACAAGACGCCCGCGGCCCTGTGGTTCATGGGGTTGTCGGCGCGGGTGTTCGGGGTCAACGCCTGGAGCATCCTGGTCCCCCAGGCCCTCATGGGGGTCGCGAGCGTCGGACTGCTGCACGCCGCGGTGAAGCGGACGTCCGGCGCGGTGGCCGGGCTGGTCGCGGGCGCGGTGCTGGCGTTGACGCCGGTCGCCGTGCTGATGTTCCGGTTCGACAACCCGGACGCGCTGCTGGTGCTGCTGCTGGTGGCCGGGGCCTACTGCACGGTCCGGGCCACGGAGAAGGCGAGCTGGAGGTGGCTCGCGCTGGCCGGGGCCGCGGTCGGGTTCGCGTTCCTGGCGAAGATGTTGCAGGCGTTCCTGGTGCTGCCCGCGTTCGGGCTCGCCTACCTGGTGTTCGCCCGCGCCACGCTGGGGCGCAAGGCTTTGCACCTGCTCGGCGCGCTCGGGGCGATGGTCGTCGCGGGTGGCTGGTGGATCGCCGTGGTGGAACTGGTCCCGGCGGCCTCGCGCCCGTTCATCGGCGGGTCGCAGACGAACAGCGTCCTCGAACTCACGTTGGGGTACAACGGGTTCGGGCGGCTGACCGGCGACGAGGTCGGCAGCGTCGGCGGCGGCGCGGGCGGCGGCTGGGGCACCACGGGCTGGTTCCGGCTGTTCGGCAGCGAGATGGGGAGCCAGATCGCGTGGCTGCTGCCCGCGGCGGCGGTGCTGCTGGTCGCCGGCTGGTGGGCGGGCGACCGCGCGGCACGGGTGGGGCTGGCCGTGTGGGGTGGCTGGCTGGTCGTCACGGCGGTCGTCTTCAGCTACATGAACGGGATCATCCACGGCTACTACACCGTGGCGCTGGCCCCGGCGATCGGTGCTGTCGTCGGGATCGGAGCCGCCGCTTTGTGGCGGAAGCGGGCCGATCCGATGGCGTTGGCCGGGTTGTCCGGCGCGGTCGCACTGGCCGCGTTGCAGGCCTACCTGCTGCTGACCTCGTGGTCGAGCACGCTCGCCGTCGCCGTGCTGATCCTCGGGTTCATCGCCGCGGCCGGGTTCTTCTTCAGTCCCAAGGTGTTCGTGCCGGTCGCGCTCGTCGCCGCGCTGCTCGGACCGGGGGCGTACTCGGTCGCCACGGCCGCCACGCCGCACTCCGGAGCGATCCCGTCGGCCGGGCCCGCGGGGACCGGTGGGTTCCGCGGCGGTGGCGGCGGGATGGGCGGCGGGATGGGCGGGCTGCTCAACGCGCCCACGCCCGGAGCCGAGCTGGTGTCGTTGCTGCGGAACAGTTCCCGGACGTGGGCCGCGGCCGCTGTGGGGTCGAACAACGCGGCCGGGTACCAGTTGGGCAGCGGGATGCCGGTGATGGCCGTCGGCGGCTTCAACGGCACCGACCCCGCTCCCACGCTGGAGGGCTTCCAGCGGCTCGTGGCGGACGGGCGGATCCACTACTTCCTCGGCGGGGCCGGGATGTCCGGTTCGACCGGAAGCGACGCGGCGCAGGAGATCGCGGCCTGGGTCCAGCAGAACTTCAGCGCGTCCACCGTGGACGGCGTCGCGGTGTACGACCTCACAGTCGGCGCACAGGGATGACACACGAAGCGCCCAGCCCGCGGCACGAGGTTGGGGCCATGACACTCACGACGCTGCGGCCCGGTGCGACTCCCATCGCGACGAACACCAAGACCCCCGTCCTGGACGTGGTGGTGCCGGTGTTCAACGAGGAGGTCGACCTCGGCCCGTGCGTGCGCAGGCTGCACGCCGACCTGGCGCGGACCTCGCCGTACCCCTTCCGCATCACGATCGCGGACAACGCCAGCACGGACGGGACCGCCGCCGTGGCCGAGGCGCTCGTGGACGAGCTGCCCGAGGTCGTGGTGGTGCACCTGGAGGAGAAGGGGCGGGGGCGGGCGCTGCACCAGGTGTGGCTCGCGTCCGACGCGCCGGTGCTGGCGTACATGGACGTCGACCTGTCGACGGACCTGGCCGCGCTGCCGCCGTTGATCGCGCCGCTGATCTCCGGGCACTCCGACATCGCGATCGGCAGTCGGCTGGCCCGCGGCGCGCGGGTGGTGCGCGGGCCGAAGCGCGAGTTCATCTCGCGGTGCTACAACCTGCTGCTGCGCGGCACGCTGGCCACCCGGTTCTCCGACGCGCAGTGCGGGTTCAAGGCGATCCGGGCGGACGTGGCGAAGCGGCTGCTGCCGCACGTCGTGGACACCGGGTGGTTCTTCGACACCGAGCTGCTGGTGCTGGGCGAACGCGCGGGCCTGCGGATCCACGAGGTGCCGGTGGACTGGGTCGACGACCCGGACAGCCGCGTCGACATCGTGTCCACGGCGATGGCGGACCTCAAGGGCGTCGCGCGGCTCGGGCGGGCGCTCGCCACCGGCAAGCTGCCGATCGCGGAACTCCGCCAGCAGCTCGGGCGTGAACCGCTGGAGAGCCGGACGCCCGGTGTGCCGACGGGGCTGTTGAAGCAGCTCGTGCGGTTCGGCGCGATCGGGCTCACCAGCACGCTCGCGTACCTGCTGCTGTTCCTGATGATGCGCGGCGGCCTGGGCGCGCAGGGCGCGAACCTGGTGGCGCTGCTGGTCACCGCCGTCGCGAACACCGCGGCCAACCGCCGCTTCACCTTCGGTGTCCGAGGCCGGAACGGCGCGGGCAGGCACCAGTTCGAGGGCCTGATCGTGTTCGGCCTCGGGCTCGCGCTGACCAGCGGGTCGTTGGCCCTGCTGCACAACTCCACCGATCCCGGCCAGGTCGCCGAGGTCGCCGCCGTCGTCGGCGCCAACCTGGTCGCCACCGTGCTGCGCTTCCTGCTGCTGCGCAACTGGGTGTTCCGCTCCCGTCCCGTTCCGACTCCTCTGGAGAGCAACTGATGACCACGACGTTGGCGCCCAGCGCGACTACCGTCGCCCCTGTGGTTCCGAAACCCCAGCGCGATCCCCAGTGGGTCCGGCCCGCCTTCTTCGCCCTGCTCGCGGTGACCGCCGTGCTGTTCCTGTGGAACCTGTCGGCCTCGGGCTACGGCAACGGGTTCTACGCGGCGGCGACCCAGTCGGCTACGCAGAGCTGGAAGGCGTGGCTGTTCGGGTCGCTCGACTCCGGCAACGTGCTCACGGTGGACAAGCCGCCCGCGTTCCTGTGGGTGAGCGGGCTGTTCGCCCGGATCTTCGGGTTCTCGACGTGGACGGTCCTGGCGCCCCAGGCGTTGGAGGGCGTCGCGGCCGTGGGGTTGTTGTACGCCACGGTGAAGCGCACGTCCGGGCCGGTCGCCGGGCTGCTCGCCGGTGCGGCGCTGGCCTTGACGCCGGTGGCCACGCTGGTGTTCCGGTTCAACCTGCCGGACGCGCTGCTGGTGCTGCTGATGGTCGCCGCCGCGTACTGCACCGTGCGGGCGATCGAGAACGCGAGCGCCAAGTGGATCGCGCTGGCGGGCGTGGCGATCGGGTTCGCGTTCCTGACGAAGATGGGCCAGGCGCTGCTGGTGCTGCCCGCGTTGGGGCTGGTGTACCTGGTCGCGGCCCCCACCGGGCTGGGCAAGCGGTTCCTGCACCTGCTGGGCGCGGCCGGGGCGATGATCGTGTCCGCGGGCTGGTTCATCGTGCTGGTGGAGCTGTGGCCCGCGGACTCGCGGCCCTACATCGGCGGCTCCACCAACGACAGCCTGTGGGAGCTGGCCGTGGGCTACAACGGCCTGGGCCGGTTGTTCGGTCAAGGCGGCGGTGGTGGCGGAGGCGGTGGGCTCGCCGGTGGCGGGAACACCGGGTTCGGTGGGGCGTCGGGGATCGGCCGGATGTTCGGCGCGAGCTTCGGCAGCGAGGTGTCGTGGCTGCTGCCCGCCGCGCTGATCGGCCTGGTCGCCGGGCTGTGGTTCACCCGTCGCTCGCCGCGCACCAGCCGGACCCGTGCCGCGCTGCTGCTGTGGGGCGGCTGGATGGTCGTCACGGCGCTGGTGTTCAGCTTCATGAGCGGCATCATCCACCCGTACTACACCGTGGCCCTGGCCCCCGGAATCGTCGGCACGGTGGCGGTGTCCGGCCGTGAGCTGTGGCGCGGACGCGCTCACACGCCCGCCCGGATCACGTTGGCGGCGATGGTCGCGGCCACCGGGTTCTGGAGCTTCGCGCTGCTGAACCGGGTACCCGAGTGGCTGCCGTTCGTGCGGTGGGGCATCGCGGCCGTGACGGTGGTCGTCGCCACGGCGATCGTCCTGGGCGTCACGCAGGCCCGCAAGGCCGTGCTCACGGCGCTGCTGGTGGCCGGGTTGCTCGGCACGGTCTCGTACTCGGTCGCCACGGCCGCCACCGCGCACAGCGGGTCCATCCCGGTCTCCGGTCCCGCGGCCTACGCCTCCGGCGGCGGGTTCGGCGGCGCGGGCGGCCCCGGCGAGGAGGCCACGACCAGCAGCGCGGTGACCGCGTTGCTGAAGAACACGAACACCCTGTGGGCGGCGGCGACCGTCAGCTCGCAGAGCGCGGCGAGCCTGGAACTGGCCACCGGCAAGGCCGTGATCGGCATCGGCGGGTGGAGCGGGTCCGACCCGGCCCCGACGCTGGCCGAGTTCCAGCAGTACGTGGCCGACGGGAAGATCGGGTACTACGTGCCCGGCGGCCGGGGTGGCGGCGGTGGCGGGTTCGGCGGCGGTGGCGGGAGCACCGAGATCGCGAACTGGGTGGCCGCGAACTTCACCGCGGTCGACGTCGACGGCACGACGGTGTACGACTTGAGCAAGTAGCTCCACCGGAAGGACGCGCGCGTGGCCACGGGCCGCGCGCGCGTTCTCATGTCCGGGGGCGGGTGGTGGAGGCGCGTTCGACCAGGTCGACGCCGATGGTCACGGCCTTGCGCGGTTGTTTGCCCGTCTCGATCGCGCCGATGAGCATCCGCACGGCCGTGGCCGCCTTCTCGCCGATGTCCTGGGCGATCGTCGTCAGCTTCGGCGTGACGTACGCGCACAGGTCCAGGTTGTCGAAGCCGATCACCGACAGGTCGTCCGGCACGGTCGCGCCGCTGTCCGCGACCCCCTCCATGATGCCGATGGCGAGGATGTCCGCGGTCGCGAACACGGCCGTCGCCCGCGGGTGCGCGGCGAGCAGACGGCGGCCGACCTCCAGCCCGTCCGCGTGGGTGGTGTTGACCGTCTCGATGAGGCTGTCGTCCCAGGTCAGGCCCGCGTCGGCGAACGCGTCCAGGAAGCCCTCGAACCGCTGGTGCACCACGCCGACGTCGGAGAACGCCGGGCCCGCGAACAGGATCCGGCGGTGGCCGAGGCCGAGCAGGTGCTCGGCGGCGAGCTTGGCTCCGGCGAAGTCGTCCGCGCGGACGCCCGTGGTGATCCGGTTCTTGGAGTAGCTGTCGACGGCGAGGACGCGGACCCCGCCGATCGTGGCCTTGGTCAGCCGGTCCAGCTCCTCGTCCAGGAACCCCAGCAGCACCGCGCCGTCCAGGCTCCACGACTGGAGCGCCTCGGTCACCTCGTCCGGGTGGGCGATGCCGCGCAGCAGCAGGTGGTAGCCGCGCTTGCGCAGCTCCCGCTCGATCTGGCCCGCGATGGCGACGTTGTGCGGGCTGATCATCATGCTGTCCTCGTCGGCCGCCGGGACCAGCAGCCCGATCAGCCGCGACGACTTGGCCGCGAGGCTGCGCGCCGACGCGCTGGGCACGTACCCGCGTTCGGCGACGATGCGCCGCACGCGCTCGATCGTCTCCGGCGAGACGCGGGCCTTGTTGCCGTTGACGACGTTCGACACGGTCATCATGCTCACGCCCGCCTCGTCGGCGATGTCCCGCAGGGTGACCCGCACCTGTCGAACTCCTCTCGTCGGCATCCCAGGATACGACGCCCCCGGTCGGCGCCCACCGTTGACAGGGTGCCGGGGGTCACACTACCGTCCGACTAGGTGGAGCGCTAAACCTGGTTCGCGGATCGAGCGGCCGGAGCGTCCACAGTGACCAGTCGACTGGGACGGAGCTTCGTGAGCACCAGCACCTCGACCTTTGCCCGCAACGCTTCCACCGGGTCCGCCGGGTGGTGGCGCACCGCCGTCATCTACCAGGTGTACCCGCGCAGCTTCGCCGACGGGAACGGGGACGGCACCGGCGACCTCGCCGGTGTCCGCTCCCGGCTGCCCTACCTCGCCTCCCTCGGCGTGGACGCGCTCTGGTTCACGCCCTGGTACTCCTCCCCGCTGGCCGACGGCGGCTACGACGTCGCCGACTACCGGGCGATCGACCCCGCGTTCGGCACCCTGGAGGAGGCCGAGGCGCTGATCGCCGAGGCGGCCGCGCTGGGCATCCGCACGATCGTCGACATCGTGCCCAACCACGTGTCCGACCAGCACGAGTGGTTCCGGGCCGCGCTGGCCGCCGAGCCCGGATCCCCTGAGCGGCAACGGTTCTGGTTCCGCGAGGGCGGTGGCCCGGACGGTGCGGAGCCGCCGACGGACTGGGTGTCGAGCTTCTCCGGGGGCACCTGGACGCGAACGACGAACGCCGACGGCACGCCCGGCGAGTGGTACCTGCACCTGTTCGCGCCGCAGCAGCCGGACCTCAACTGGAACCACCCGGACGTGCGGCGCGAGCACGAGGACGTGCTGCGGTTCTGGTTCGACCGCGGGGTGGCGGGCATCCGGATCGACTCGGCCACGATGCCGGTCAAGGACCCCTCGTTCCCCGCGCTGGTCGGCGAGCAGCGGCCCGGCGAGCACCCGTTCGTCGACCGGGACGAGCTGCACGACATCTACCGCGGGTGGCGGGCGGTCGCGGACTCCTACGACGAGCCGCGGATGCTGGTCGGCGAGATCTGGCTGGCGGACCAGCACCGGTTCGCCCGCTACCTGCGGCCGGACGAGATGCACACCGCGTTCAACTTCGACTTCATGATGCGGCCGTGGGACCCGGCGCAGCTCCGCGCCTCCATCCAGTCCACTGTGGAGGCCCACCGGCCGGTCGGGGCCGCGCCGACGTGGACGCTGTCGAACCACGACGTGACCCGGCCGGTCACCCGCTACGGGCGGGAGGACAGCTCGTTCGGCTTCGCGCAACGGCGGTTCGGCATCCCGACGGACCCGGCCACCGGTCAACGCCGAGCGCGCGCCGCGGCGCTGTTGACCGGGGCGCTGCCGGGGTCGCTGTACCTGTACCAGGGCGACGAGCTCGGCCTGCCCGAGGTGGAGGACCTGCCGCTCGGCGCGCTCCAGGACCCGATGCACTTCCGGTCCGAGGGTGTCGACCCCGGCCGCGACGGCTGCCGCGTGCCGCTGCCGTGGACCTCCGAAGGGGAGTCGTTCGGGTTCGGCGACGGCGGTTCCTGGCTGCCGCAGCCCGTGGGCTGGGGCGCGTTCGCCGTGGAGTCCCAAGAGGACGATCCCGCCTCGATGCTCTCTTTGTACCGCAAGATGATCGCGATCCGGCGGGCCGAACCCGCGCTGCTGGTCGAGGCGTTCGACTGGCTGGGGTCCGAGGACGGCGTCCTCGCGTTCCGGCGCGGCGACGACCTCGTGTGCCTGGTGAACCTGGGCCCGGCCGCGACCCCGCTCCCCCCGCACACCTCCGTCCTGCTCGCCAGCGGCGACCTCGACGGCGACCGCCTCCCCACCGACACGGCCGTCTGGCTGCGTTCCTGAAGTCTCCTTTTGGAGGGACGATGAAGTCCATCGCTGTTCTGGCGGTCGCCACCGCCGTGCTGGCCGCGTGTTCCGGTGGTGGCGCGACGAGCGCCGACGGGAAGACCGTCGTGAACGTCTCGCTCGACCCCGGTCTCGAACAGGGGGCGATCGACGCTTTCAACGCCCGTGTGGCGGCGTTCGAGTCGGCGAACCCGACGATCGACCTGGTGCCGCGCGAGTACAAGTGGGACGCCACTACGTTCACCACGCAGCTCGCGGGCGGCACGCTGCCGGACGTGTTCACCGTGCCGTTCACCGACGGGCGGGGGCTGATCGAGCGCAAGCAGATCGCGGACATCAGCGGGCAGGTCGCCGCCCTTCCGTACGCCGGGAAGTTCTCGAAGGAGGTCGCCAAGGCCGGGTCGACCGACGACGGGAAGATGTGGGCCGTGCCGATCGCCGCGCACGGGCAGGCGTTGCACTACAACCGGACGCTGTTCACCCAGGCCGGGCTCGACCCGGACAAGCCGCCGACGTCGTGGGACGAGATCCGGGCGGAAGCGAAGCGGATCTCGGAGAAGACCGGGCAGGCCGGGTTCGCGATGATGACCAGCGGCAACACCGGCGGCTGGATCGCGACGACGCTGGCGTACGCGTTCGGCGGCCGGACCGAGCAGCTCGACGGCGACCACGCCAAGTCCACCGTGGACAGTCCCGAGATGGTGAAGGCGCTCCAGGCCGTGAAGGCCATGCGGTGGGACGACAACAGCATGGGCGCGAACTTCCTGTACGAGTGGGGCACCATCAACCAGGACTTCGCCGCGGGCCGGATCGGCATGTACGTCTCCGGCGGCGGCAACTACGGGTCCCTCAAGGCGCAGAACGCGATGAAGCCCGAGGACTACGGCGTCGCGGCCCTGCCGCTGACCGGTGGCGCGAACGCCGGGGTGCTCGGCGGCGGCACGCTCGCGGCCGTCAGCGCGAAGGCCCCCGAGCCGGTCAAGGCGGCGGCGGTGAAGTGGATCGACTTCTACTACCTGGAGAAGCTGACGACCAAGGACGCGGCCGTGGCGGACGCGAAGACCACCGCGGACTCGGGGCAGGCCGTCGGGTCGCCGGAACTGCCGGTGTTCGACAAGGCCGCGTTCGACGAGCGGATGACGTGGATCGCGCAGTACGTCAACGTGCCCGTCAAGCAGATGACGCCGTACACGGACAAGATGTTCGACCAGCCGCTCGTCCCGGAGCCGACCCGCTCCACCCAGCAGGTGTACGCGCTGCTCGACCCGGTGGTGCAGTCCGTGCTCACCGACCGCGGCGCCGACATCCCCGGCCTGCTGAACGGAGTCCAGACGCAGGCGCAAGCGCTGCTGGACAAGAAGTGACCGCGCCGCCGGCGGTCGATCGGCGGCCTGCCCCGGTCGTGCCTCCGCCCGCACCGGTGAAGCGCCGGGTCAGGCGGGTGCGGGGTGGTGGCCTGGGCACGGTGGTGTTCCTGCTGCCGATGCTGGTCGTGTTCGGGCTGTTCTCCTGGGCGCCGATCGTGCAGTCGGTGGTGATGAGCTTCCAGGAGACGAACCTGGTCACCGCGCCGACGTTCGTGGGGCTGGACAACTTCCGGGCCGTGCTGGCCGATCCGCTGCTGTGGACGGCCGTGCGGAACACCCTGTGGTTCGCCGTCCTGGCCCTGCTGCTGGGCTACCCGATCCCGTTGGTGGCGGCGGTGCTGATGAGCGAGGTGCGGCGGTTCAAGGGGCTCTACAGCACGTTGGCCTACCTGCCGGTGGTGATCCCGCCGGTGGTGGCGGTGCTGCTGTGGAAGTTCTTCTACGACGCCTCGCCGCACGGCGTGTTCAACACGCTGCTGGGTCTCGTCGGCGTCGGGCCGGTGCCGTGGTTGCAGGACGCGAGCACGGCCATGGTGTCGCTGGTGATCGAGGCGACCTGGGCCGCGGCGGGCGGCACGGTGATCATCTACCTGGCCGCGCTGACGAGTGTTCCGCCGGAGTTGTACGAGGCCGCCGAGATCGACGGCGCGTCGGTGTGGGGGAAGGTCTGGCACGTGACGATCCCGCGGCTGCGGGGTGTCCTGCTGATCACGTTCATCCTCCAGATCGTGGGGACTGCGCAGGTGTTCCTGGAGCCGTTCCTGTTCACCGGAGGCGGTCCGGCCAACTCCACCACCACGATCCTGTTGCTGATCTACAACTACGCCTTCGCCAACAGCCTCGGTGGCGACTACGGCTCCGCGACCGCGCTGAGCCTGATGCTCGCCGTGGTGCTGGGCGTCCTGTCCGCCGTCTACTTCCGGCTCACCCGGTCCTGGAGCGCGTCATGAGCGACCGCGGAGTGCTCTCGTCGTTCGACTGGCGGCGCGGCCGGGTGCGCGGCACGGCCCGCGTGGTGCACACCGTCCTGCTGGTGCTGCTGTTCCTCGCGGGCCTGGGTCCGGTGCTGTGGCTGGCGAAGTCGGCGATCACGCCGACGCAGGACACCCTGCGCGACCCGCTGGCGCTGTGGCCGCACGGGTTCGACTTCGCGAACCTGGCCACGGCGTGGACGCGCGTGCAGATCGACAAGTACTTCCTGAACACGGTCCTCATCGCGGCGGGCGCGTGGCTGGTGCAGCTGCTCGTCGCGACGACGGCCGGGTTCGCCCTGTCCGTGCTGCGGCCGCGCTACCGCAAGGTCCTGACGGGCGTGGTGCTGGCGACGCTGTTCGTGCCGTCGGTGGTGCTGCTGGTGCCGCTGTACCTGACCGTGGTCGACCTGTCGATGATCAACACGTTCTGGGCGGTCTGGCTCCCGGCGGGCGCGAACGCGTTCAACATCCTGCTGGTCCAGCGGTTCTTCGACAACCTGCCCCGCGAGGTGTTCGAGGCCGCGCGGGTCGACGGGGCGGGCCCGTTCCGGCTGTTCTGGTCGGTCGTGCTGCCGATGTCCCGGCCCATCCTCGGGGTGGTGTCGGTGTTCGCCGTCATCGCCGCGTGGAAGGACTTCCTCTGGCCGATGCTCGTCCTGCCCGACCCGGCCGTCCAGCCGCTGTCGGTGCGGCTGCCCGCGTTGCAGCGCTTCATCGAGCTCGACGTGTTCCTCGCCGCGCTCGCCATCTCCACGGTGATCCCTGTCGCCCTGTTCCTCGCCTTCCAGCGCCTCTTCCTCAACGGTGGCGCGCTGTCCGGCGCGGTCAAGGGCTGAGCCCCCAACGGAACGGATGAGAACGTGAAGACACCCAGGCGCCACGGACGTCGCCTCGCCACCCTGCTGGCGCTGACCGCGTTGGCCCTCTCCCCCGTGGTCGACGCGCACGCCGCGACCACCCGCGTCGAAGCCGAGCGCGCCACGCTCTCCGGTGGCGCGGTCACCGCGACCGACCACCCCGGTTACAGCGGCACCGGCTTCGTCGGCGGTTTCACCGACGGCAACAAGGGCAACGCCAGGGCGGCCTTCCCCGTCACCGTCACGGCGGGCACGTACTCGCTGGTCCTGGGCTACGCCAACGGCACCGGCTCGACCAGGACGTTGACCCTGACCGTGGACGGCGGGGCCGCGCGGCAGGTGTCCCTGCCCGCCACGGCGAACTGGGACTCCTGGGGCACTTCCGGCACGAGCGTGACGCTGGGCGCGGGCTCCCACTCGATCGCCTACACCTTCGGTTCGGCCGACAACGGCAACGTGAACGTCGACTACCTCGACCTCGTTCCGTCCACTCCGGACAGCGGCTCGCTGAAGGAGGCCGAGAACGCCACCTTGTCCGGCGGGGCGTTCGTCGCGAGCGACCACCCCGGCTACACCGGCTCGGGGTTCGTCGGCGGCTACACCGACGGCAACAAGGGCAACGCGCGGACCACCTTCCAGGTGACCACGACGTCCGGCGGCCAGTCGTTGGACCTGAGGTACGCCAACGGAACCGGTACGGCGATGACCCTGTCGCTCTACGTCGACGGCGCGAAACAACGGCAGGTCTCGTTGCCCGCCACGGCGAACTGGGACACCTGGGGCACCGCGTCGGAGACCGTGACGCTGTCCGCCGGCACCCACTCGGTCGCGTACGCCTTCGACAGCGCCGATTCCGGCAACGTGAACCTGGACAGCCTCGCGGTGACGCCGGTCGTCGTGGCACCGCCCGCCGGTCCCGGCGAGGCCGAGTCGGCGTTCCTCTCCGGCGGCGCGACCGTCGCCACCTCCACGTCCGGCTTCAGCGGGTCCGGCTACGTGACCGGCTTCGGCACGGCCGGGGCCCGCGTGGTCCGCACGGTCGCGATGCCCGCCACGGGCACGGCGACCGCCACGATCCGCTTCGCCAACAGCAGCGGGGCCTCGCGCACGCTCGCCGTGTCGGCCAACGGCCGTGACGCGGGCACCGCCACGCTCACCTCGGGCACCGGCTGGCGCACCACCACCGTGTCCGTGCCCCTCCGGGCGAACTTGAACACCCTGGCGCTCATCGGGACCGGCGGCGACGTGCTCGTCGACAGCGTCCTGGTCACCGGGGAGACCGCCGTGGCCACGCGCGGCGCGACCGTGCCGTACACGCAGTACGAGGCGGAAGCGGGCAGCACCACGGGAACCGTGCTCGCGGCGAGCCGGGAGTTCAAGACCGTGCAGTCGGAGTCCAGCGGCAGGCGCGCGGTGCGCCTGACCACGGGGCAGTCGGTCAGCGTCACGCTCACCAAGCCCGCCACCGCGATCGTCGTCCGCTACTCGCTCCCGGACAGCGCGGACGGCGCGGGCCAGACCGCCCCGCTGGCCGTCTACGCCAACGGGACCAAGAAGCAGGACTTGAGCCTCACGTCGGCGTACAGCTGGGTCTACGGCGCGTACCCGTACACCAACAACCCCGGCGAGGGGAACGCCCACCACTTCTACGACGAGGTCCGCGCCCAGCTCGGCGACCTCCCCGCGGGCACGGTCCTCAAGCTGCAGAAGGACTCCGGCTCGGCCGCGTACGTCGACGTCGACCTGATCGACGCCGAGGTCGTCCCGGCCGCGGCCACCGCTCCCGAGGGCGCGCTGAACGTCACGGCCTACGGCGCGGTGCCGAACAACGGGTCGGACGCCACGGCGGCGATCCGGTCCGCCGTCGCGGCCGCTTCGGCGCAGGGCAAGCCGCTGTTCATCCCGGCGGGCACGTTCCGGATCACGGCGGCCATCAGCGTCGCCAACGTGCGGATCTTCGGCGCGGGCCCGTGGCACACCGTCATCCAGGGCACGGCCAACCGCGGCGGGTTCTTTGCCACCGGGAGCAACGTCACCCTCGCCGACCTGGCGATCTACGGTGACGTGCGCTCGCGGCTGGACAACGCGTCCGACACCGGGATCGAGGGCAACTTCGGCACCGGGTCGCTGGTGCAGAACGTCTGGATCGAGCACACGAAGACCGGGATGTGGCCGGACTCCGGCACGAACGGCCTGTACGTGGTCGGGGCGCGCGTCCGCGACACCTTCGCCGACGGCGTGAACATCCACGCCAAGGACGGGCCGACCACGAACGTCCGGGTCGACCAGTCGTCGTTCCGCAACACCGGTGACGACGCGCTGGCGATGTTCTCCGAGGGGCAGCCGGTGACGAACGGCGCGTACACGTTCAACACCGTCCAGGTTCCGCTGCTGGCCAACGGGATCGGCGTCTACGGCGGCACCGGCAACCGCGCCGAGGACAACCTGGTCGCCGACACCGTGACCGCCTCGGCGGGCATCGCGATCAGCACCAGGTTCAACCCGACGCCGTTCACCGGCACCACGTCGGTCCGCCGCAACACGCTGACCCGCACGGGTGGTTACGAACCGAACTGGGGCTCGCAGCTCGGCGCGCTGTGGATCTACGCCGACACCAAGGACATCACCGCGCCGGTCGTGGTGTCGGACATGACGATCACCGACAGCACCTACCAGGGCCTACTGCTCAGCTACCAGAAGACGATCAGCGGGATCAGCTTCGACCGCGTCACGATCAGCGGCGCGGGCACGTACGGGATCGAGCTGAACGCGGCGGGCAGCGCGTCGATCTCGAACACGACGGTCTCCGGCGCGGCGTCCGGCGGCCTGCTCAACTCCACCGGCTACACGCTGAACCGGGGCAGCGGGAACTCTGGCTTCTGAGTTCTCCCGTGGGCCACCCCGATCTCGGGGTGGCCCAAGGCGGCGTGGTGGTGCTCGGCCGGTAGCGACGCGGCTAGCAGGCCGCGGGGACGTCCCGGTCGATCACGAACTCGCCGAGCACGCCCGTGATCTCCAGGGGGCGGAGGACTCGGCGTGGGGTGGCGACCAGGCGGAACGCGGCGTTCTTGGCGTGGCAGGCGTCGCGGAGGTCGAGCAGGGTGCGGATGCCCGCCGAGCCGAAGAACGTGAGGCCCGCGCAGTCCAGGCACACCGTCGTCGGCGCGGTCGCGAGTGCTCGGTCGCCCGCGTCCAGCACGGCCTGCGCCGTGTCGCTGTCCAGTTCTCCGCGCAGCACGACCACGGCGCTGTCGCCTTGGCGTCGCACCGTCGTGCCGAAATCCGAAATCTTCACGAACCACGTCCCCGACCGGTCAAGTCCGACTTACCTGTCCCCGGCTGTCTGCTCAACCACGTCCGAGAGTAGCCCTGTCGGGAGGCTCCTGTCCGATCGGATCGGTTCAGCCACGCGGGCGTCCCGCATGATCCTCACCACCAGCGGGAACAGGTCGCGGCTGCGCCGCCACAGCCACGGCACGCCTTTCACCAGCAGCCACGCCGCGTGGTGCAGCGGGGTGATCCGCACGCCCCCGACGCACTCCTGGCTGACGGCGGGGGTGCCGAGGATGCCCGCGAACGCGGCCGCCAACCGGCGATGCCCCAGCTCGGAGGGGTGCAGGCGGTCGACGCTCCACGTCTCCAGGTCGTACGCGCCGGGCAGGCGGTCGAGGTCGACGCAGCCGATGCCGTGCCGGGCCACGACGGCGTCGACGACGGCGTTCAGCTCGGCGATGCGGTCGGAGAGGGCCCGGCGGAGGGTGCCGGGGAGGCGGAAGACGCGGCCGTGGTCGTGGAAGCGGACGGTGACGACGGCCGCGCCGATGTCACGGAGCGCGCCGACGACGTGGTCGAGGTCCTGGTGGAGCTTGGCCGGGTCGAAGTCGGAGCGCAGGGTGTCGTTCATGCCCGCCAGCACGACGACCGCGTCCGGTCGGGCCGCGAGCGCGGACGGCAGCTGCTTGGTCCGCAGGCAGCCGATCCTGGCCCCGGCGAAGGAGAAGTTGCGGTAGTCGGCGAAGGACTCGCCCAACAGCGGCCCGAAACCACGCCAGCCGCCGCGAACGGGGTCACCGATGCCGACGGAGGTCGAGTCACCCAGCACCACGAGGGTTCGCACGGGGCAACGATCGCGCAGGCGGATGACCTGCGGGGAACGCCGTGGCGAACGCCTTGTGCGGGCTACCGGAACGCCCGGTGCGGCCCGCCGGGAAAGCGATTCCCAGGACCGAATCGGACAGTCCGACAGCCTCGGAGACCGGCGAGCGGTTACCGGAACGCCGGGTACAGCTCCAGCCGCGTCGCCTTCTCGCCGTACCGCTCGACCAGCGCGGCCACGACGGCGTCCGCGTGCTCGACGATCGCGGTCGCGCCCAGCGACGCCGCGTCGGTGCGCAGCCGCACCCACCGGGACGTCAGGATCGTGCTGCGGGGCGGGGCGTCCTGGCCGCGGTGGCCGCTCTGCTCGGTGGCCGTCAGCTTCGGCAGCGCGCGCCACGTCGACAGCCACACCCACAACAGCTGCGACTCCAGCAGCCGCGGCAGGAACACCGCGTCGTCGTCCAGGTCCGGCCACACCGAGCCGACCTCGGCGCGCCACGCGGCGACCATCGCCTCGGACATGCCCGCGGGCAGGCCGTAGGCGCACCAGCAGGACGGGAACGGGACGCGCAGGCAGGCCGCGTCGAAGACGATGTCGCGGACGCAGCCGCCCTCGAAGTCGAGGAACCGCACGCCCTTGCTGGTCACGAGGTGGTTGTCCGGGCAGGACGTGGACGGGCTGAACGCGCGGCGGCGGGAGGAGACGAACCCCTTCACGGCGGCCGCGGCGAAGTCGCGGGCCTTGCCGGAGGTCTCGACCTCCAGGACGCGTTCCAGCAGCTCCGGCAGCCCGTCCCTGGCGGCGTGCACGTCGACGGCCACCGGGTCCTGGCAGCACTGGGTGCCCTGGCGGCGCATCAGCGCGTCGAAGTCCGCGTCGCGGCCCGCGGTGGTGGCGTGCAGCCTGCCCATCGCGTGCGCCCACGACAGCAGCCCGCGTTCGGCGGCGCGGGCGTCCTGGCCGAGCAGCTTGTCGGCCAGGCGCGGGGCCTTGCCGAGGTCCTCCAGCACGACGAGGCGCTTGCGGATGTCGTGCGCGACGAGTTCGGGGGTGAGCCGTTCCTCCGACGGGAGCGCGGTCAGCAGTTGGTGGCTGACGGTCTCGTGGGCGAACGGGTCGCGGTCCGCCGCTGCGGGCGGGTAGCGCTTCACGACCAGGGTGCGCGGCAGGGAGAACGGGGTCGCGGCGACGCGGACGCGGACGACGACGGACCGGCCTGCTCCCCCGAGGTCCTCGGGATCGGCAAGCCTGATCTGTGCCCCGAACCGCCCGCTCAACACGGACTGCGCGGCCGCCACTGCCTCATCGATCTCCGGCGTGGCAGCGTTGTCGACGTCCGGTGAGCCGGCGGTGATCTCCACGCTCATCCCCTCCGACCCTACTCCGAGTGCGTCGTGCCGTGTGGTTGGCGGAAGTCGGCCGGGCATCGTGACGGTAGTGCCCAGCCGGTTATGACCACCACTACTTGTTGGTAACGGCTTCGAACGATACGAGATGCGGACCCGTCATCCCGTCGACAACGGCCTACCGGGTTCGCCGGTCCTGTTCTTGCGGCTCCGCAGGGCCAGGACCAGCGACGCCGCCACCACGATGCCTACCAGGTTGACCACGAGCTGTCCCGCGGACTGGGCGAACCGCTCCCACTCCCCGAGAACCGCGGCGACGGCGGCGTAACCCGCCGCCGGAACGGTGGTCACCGAGATGAAGACGCCGACGAGCGCGGCCGACTTGGCCGACGTCATCGACAGCATCCCGGCCGCGCCCGCGAGCAGCGCGACGATCAACGAGAACGGGCCGACGGTGAACACGAAGTCCACCTCGTGCGCGTCCAGCACCGCGTTGCGGTCGAACAGCCCGGCGAACGAGCCGAGCTGCGCGCCGATGGCCGTGACCAGCAGCGCGAGCGGGAACCCGACCGCGAGCGCCGCGGTCGCGCGCTTGACCAGGTCCCAGCGCCGCAGGACGAGGCCGACCGCCATCGCGGCGAGCGGCCCGAACTCCGGGCCCACGACCATCGCGCCGACGATCGTGACCGGCGAGTTCGTCACGACGCCGACCGCCGCCAGCAGGCACGCGATGGTGAGGAACGCCAGGAACGTGGCGTTGAGCCGCGACTCCTCGCCGGTGCGGGACAGCAGTTCGTCCCACACCACGGCGTCCGCGCCCTCGCCCGGCGCGGCGATCTCCGCGCGGTCCGCCGCGTCGGAGAGCGCCGTGTCGATCTGCTCCAGCGTCACGCCGCCCTGCTTGTCGATGCCGAGCGCGCACAGGGCGGCCACCACCTCGTCGGTGGCCTCCCGTGCGACGTCGGCCTCGACGACGTCACCGGCGGGTTCGATCGCCGCCCCGCGCAGCAGCACCACGTGCGTCGCGCCGGGGTGTTCCTTGAGCACGGCCAGTACCCGGTCGGTGACGTCGACCGGGCTGACCGCGCGCAGGTGGAGCACCTACTTGTCGGAGGCGGACTTGTCGACCGGCGGCTTGGCGTCCACGCCGGCCTCCTTGCGCTGCAACGGGGTGATCGGGGCCGGGGCCGCGGTCAGCGGGTCGTAGCCGCCGCCGGACTTCGGGAACGCGATCACGTCGCGGATCGAGTCCGTGCCGGACAGCAGCATGGCGATGCGGTCCCAGCCGAACGCGATGCCGCCGTGCGGCGGCGCGCCGAACTTGAAGGCGTCGAGCAGGAAGCCGAACTTCTCCTGCGCCTCCTCCGGCCCGATGCCCATCACGCTGAACGCCCGCTGCTGCACGTCCGCGCGGTGGATACGAATCGAGCCGCCGCCGATCTCGTTGCCGTTGCAGACGATGTCGTAGGCGTAGGCCAGCGCGTTGCCGGGGTCGGACTCGAAGTTGTCCAGCCACTCCGGGGTCGGCGAGGTGAACGCGTGGTGCAGCGCGGTCCACTTGCCGCCGCCCACGGCGACGTCGCCGTCCTTGAGCTTCTCTGCCGACTCGAACATCGGGAAGTCCACGACCCACACGAACGACCAGGCGTTCTCGTCGATCAGGCCGACGCGGGACGCGATCTCCACGCGGGCCGCGCCGAGCAGCGAGCGAGCGCCGTCCGGGTCGCCGGCGGCGAAGAACACGCAGTCGCCGGGGTTCGCGCCGACGGCCTTCGCGAGGCCCTCGCGCTCGGCCTCGGACAGGTTCTTGGCGACCGGGCCGCCGAGCGTGCCGTCCTCGGCGACGAGCACGTACGCGAGGCCGCGGTGGCCGCGCTGCTTCGCGAACTCCTGCCAGCCGTCGAGCGTGCGGCGGGGCTGGTCCGCGCCGCCGGGCATGACGACCGCGCCGACGTACGGGGCCTGGAAGACCCGGAACGGGGTCTCCTTGAAGTAGTCGGTCAGCTCGACCAGCTCGACGTCGAAGCGCAGGTCGGGCTTGTCCGAGCCGTACTTCGCCATGGCCTCGGCGTAGCTGATGCGGCGGAACGGCTGGGGCAGCTCGTGGTCGGCCAGCTCCTTCCACAGCGCCGAGATGATCCGCTCGCCGAGCGCGATCACGTCGTCCTGCTCGACGAAGCTCATCTCGATGTCGAGCTGGGTGAACTCCGGCTGGCGGTCGGCGCGGAAGTCCTCGTCCCGGTAGCAGCGGGCGATCTGGTAGTACCGCTCCATGCCGCCGACCATCAGCAGCTGCTTGAACAGCTGAGGTGACTGCGGCAGCGCGTACCAGGAGCCGGGGCGCAGGCGCGCGGGCACCAGGAAGTCGCGGGCGCCTTCGGGGGTGGAGCGGGTGAGCGTCGGGGTCTCGATCTCGACGAACTTCTCGGCGTGCAGCACCTCGCGGGCGATGCGGTTCGCCTCGCTGCGCGCGCGGATCGCCTTGGCGGGGCCGCTGCGGCGCAGGTCGAGGTAGCGGTGCTTGAGGCGGGCCTCCTCGCCGACCTCGAGGTGGTCGTCGAGCTGGAACGGCAGCGGGGCGGACTCGTTGAGGACGTCCAGCTCGGTCGCGTAGACCTCGATCGCGCCGGTCGGCAGGTCCGGGTTCGCGCTGCCCTCGGGGCGCGCGGTCACGTCGCCGACGATCTTCACGACGAACTCGGAGCGCAGGCGGTGCGCGCGCTCCGCCATCTCGCCCTCGCGGAACACGACCTGGGCGACACCGGAGGCGTCGCGGAGGTCGATGAAGATGACCCCGCCGTGATCGCGCCTGCGGGCCACCCACCCGGTCAGGGTGACGGACTGCCCGGCGTGCTCGGCCCGGAGCGTCCCGGCCTCGTGCGTGCGCATCACGGGTGCTGCTCTCCTCATGCTCGTCTAGCTGACTGGCGACTGGCAGTCAAGGCTAGCCAACAGCTCCGTGGGGAGGGCCACCAGGTTTCCGATTCGCTTGTGGGCGGCGGCGGGAACCGTACGATCCTCGGGTGCCGAAACCCCTGCTGGTGATCGCCGTGGCCGCTGTGCTGTCCTCGTGGCTCCTCTCGGGCTGCGCGACGAGCGTGAACGGGAAGCCCGTCGCGGGTGCCGCCCCGGCCGCCGCGGGGCCCACGTGCGACTACGCCGTCGACACCTCGCCCGGCGCGGTCACGGCGAACGGCTTCCCCGCCACCGTGTCGAACCAGAAGAAGTCCACGGTCTCGTTCGCCACGCCCCAGGGCGTGCTGGCGGTCGACCTGGACCCCTCGCTGGGCCCGTGCTCGGTGGAGGCGATCCGGTTCCTGGTGAAGAAGAAGTTCTACGACGGCTCGTCCTGCCACCGCCTCACCACCAACCCGAGCCTCCAGGTGCTCCAGTGCGGCGACCCGTCCGGCAGCGGCACGGGCACGCCCGGCTTCCGCTACGACGACAAGCTGCCCGTCCGCGGCGACTACGTGCGCGGGGTCGTGGCGATGGCCAACGCCGGTCCGGGCACCAACGGCAGCCAGTTCTTCATCGTCTACGGCGCCGCGCAGATCAACCCGGACTACCCGGTGGTCGGCAAGGTGTCCTCGGGCATGGACCTCGTGGACGCGGTCGTGGCCGGTGGCGTGGTGGGCGGCAAGCAGGACGGCAAGCCGGTCAAGCCGATGACGTTCACCAGCGTCACCGAGGGGTGACGGCGAGCCGGATCCGGTAGGTCCACCACCACGGTTTCGCGGTCGGGATCCGGCGTTCGGCGACTTCTCGGAGCCGGGCCAGGCCGATCTGCTCGTCGGTGTACCCGGCGTTGCGGGCGCTCATCGCCCCGCCCTGGCTCAGCGCCACCTCGTACAGCCGGGTCGCGTCACCGGAGTCGCGGTCGTGCAGGGCCAGCTCGGTGACGTGCCGGAACAGCCCGGACGCGCGCAGCCGGTCGGCGTGCTCGTGCTTCGGGGCCTTGGGCGGCCTGCTGGCCCTGGTGTCCTCCAGCGCCGAGAGGGTCCGGTCGAACTCGTGCCACGCCGCGTCGACCTCCCAGTCGACCGACGGCGGCCAGTCGTTGTCGAACGCCACGAACACCCCGCCGGGGCGCAGGATCCGGGCGATCTCCGGGAACGCCTTCGCCGGGTCGAACCAGTGCAGCGCCTGGCTCGCCGTGACGACGTCCGCGCAGGCGTCGGGCAGGGTCGTGGCCTCCGCCGTGCCCTCGACGACCCGGTAGCGGTCGGGGTCGAGCCTGGCTTCGGCCACGGCACGCATGTCGGCCGACGGCTCGACGGCGGTGGCGCGGTCCCACAGCAGCGTCGCTCCCCCGGTGCCCGCGCCGAGGTCGACGACGTCCGGGTCGGGCCGGTCGATCCACTGGCGGACCAGGTCGACGATCTCGCGGGGCGGTTTGGGCCGCACCCGCTCGTAGAGGTCGGCGAACCCGGAGAAGCGCGTGATGGCGTCGGTCATGACCCCAGTTTAACCGTACGTCCGTACTGCTTGCCGATTTCGCCTGGTAGCCGCGCTAGGCCGACCGGATGAACTCGGGGGACCACGGTGGTGACCGGCCACGCCGGACCGGGCGGTCTGCCTATCGTCGGGGCATGACGGGGTTGCTGGATCTGGGCGGCGAGGACTTCCGGTCCGATCCGCACGCCGTGCTGCGCAAGGCACGGGAGGCCGACTGGTGGGCCGAGACCTCGCTGGGGGCGGCCGTGCTGCGGTTCGACGAGGTGCAGGCGGTGCTGTCCTCGTGGTCGTTGCGGACGGAAGCCAACGCCGCCCTGTCCGGTCTCGACGGGACGGAGCACCAGCGGGTGCGGCGGTCGGCCGGGCGGGCGTTCACCGCGCGGCGGGTCGAGGAGTTCCGGTCGGAGACCGGGTTCCTGGCGGACGAGCTGGTCGACCGGCTCGGGAGTTCGGTCGACTTCGTGGCGGACTTCGCACGGCCGTTCGCGGTGGGCGCGCTGTGCCGGTTCGTGGGGGTGCCGGAGGAGTTGTGCGAGGCGGCGACCTCGGAGGAGTCGGGCGACGAGGTCGTCGGCGACCTGCTCGACCTGCGGCGGCGGACGCCGGTGAACGACCTGCTCAGCTCGTTGGTGGACCAGTCGTTGACCGAGGCGGAGCTGCGGTCGCTCGTGAACACGCTGCTGGTGAGCGGGGCGCGGACCGTGCAGCACCAGCTCTCGGCGGCCGTGGCGGCGTTCCTGGAGTTCCCCCGGCAGTGGGAGCTGCTGGGCGAGGACTCCTCGCTCGCGGGCGCGGCGGCCGAGGAGGTCGTGCGGTTCAGCCCGTCGATGCTGCTGGGCACGCCGAGGATCGCCAAGGAGGACATCGTGCTCAACGGCGTGACGCTGCCCGCCGGGAGCCGGGTGCTGCCGGTGACGGCGTCGGCGAACCGGGACGCGGCGGTGTTCGCGGCCCCGGACCGGCTGGACATCACCGTGCCCCGGACCGCGCACCTGACGTTCGGGGGCGGCATCCACTACTGCCTGGGGGCCGGGTTGGCACGGGTGGAACTCCAGGAGGTGCTGCCCCGGCTGGCGCGGGCGTGGCCGGGGATGCGGGCGAACGGGGACGTGGAGTGGTCGTCGCCGACGGACGCGGTTTACGGGCCCACCGCGCTGCCGATTTCCCTCGGATGACCCCCGCCGAGTACCACGCGGTCTATTTTCGTCAACCGCTTTCAGGATTCGGGAAACCCGAGGTAGAAGCATCTTTTAACGTTGTCGTGATAACTGGCAACGATTAGGGCTTTCATTCGTTCTCGTTCACTGTTTATCGTCGTGACCATCAGCAACGATGCTGTGGCGCTCAGTGAAGATCGATCCCGTGACCAGCACTTCCACTCCCTGCGGACGTGGTGGTCACCATCCGAGAACGGGAATCACACGATGCGAGAGTCACGACAGAACCGGTTCCTGGCCGGTGTCGGGGTAGCCGCTCTGGCTGCCACGGCGGTCACCCTGCTGGCTTCCCCGGCGCAGGCCGCGACGGGCGAAATCCGTTCGGCGGACGCCAAGGAAAAGGTGCCGAACAGCTATGTGGTGAAGCTGAAGGACACCGCCGACGCGGTGTCGAAGACCGAGGCGACGGCGAACACCGTCGCGGCTCGTTTCGGCGGCGCGGTCGACCGCGTGTACGGCAGCGCGCTGCGCGGCTTCAGCGTGAAGCTGTCCGAGGCGCAGGCGAAGCGGCTCGCCGCAGACCCGGCGGTCGAGTACGTGGAGCAGGACCAGGTGTTCCACGTCGAGACCACGCAGTCCAACCCGCCGTCGTGGGGCCTGGACCGCATCGACCAGGCCAACCTGCCGCTGAACTCGGCCTACAGCTACACGTCGACCGGCTCGGGCGTCACGGCGTACGTGATCGACACCGGCGTGCGGATCAGCCACCAGACGTTCGGCGGCCGGGCCGTGAACGGCCGTGACTTCGTCGACAACGACAACGTGGCGCAGGACGGCAACGGCCACGGCACGCACGTCGCCGGCACGATCGCGGGCAGCCAGTACGGCGTCGCGAAGGGCGCGAAGGTCGTCGCCGTCCGCGTGCTCGACAACGCGGGCTCCGGCACCCTCGCGGGCGTCGTCGCGGGCATCGACTGGGTGACGGCCAACGCAGTCAAGCCCGCCGTCGCGAACCTCAGCCTCGGCGGTGGCGCGTCCACCGCCATCGACGACGCCGTGCGCCGCTCCATCGCCTCCGGCGTGACCTACGCGGTCGCGGCGGGCAACAGCAACGCCGACGCGTCCGGCTTCTCCCCGGCCCGCGTCACCCAGGCCATCACGGTCGGCGCGACCGAGCGCACCGACGCCCGCGCCAGCTACTCCAACTTCGGCTCGGTGCTGGACCTCTTCGCCCCCGGCTCGGGCATCACCTCGTCCTGGGGCACGAGCGACACGGCCACCAACACCATCAGCGGCACCTCGATGGCCACCCCGCACGTGGCCGGTGTGGCGGCCCGCTACCTCCAGACCCACACCACGGCCACCCCGGCCCAGGTCTCCGCGGCCCTGGTCGCGGCGGCCACGCCCAACAAGGTCACCAACCCCGGCTCGGGCTCCCCGAACCGCCTGCTGTTCCTGTCCCCCACGGCCTAGTGCCCTGAGAGCAGGGAGGCCCGGCACCGCACAGGTGCCGGGCCTTCCGGCTTACGAGGAGAGGAACGCCCGCCAACGTGCCGCGGG
The DNA here is from genome assembly GCF_042738955.1 of Umezawaea sp. NPDC059074. NCBI lineage: Bacteria > Bacillati > Actinomycetota > Actinomycetes > Pseudonocardiales > Pseudonocardiaceae > Umezawaea > Umezawaea sp. NPDC059074. The sequence continues at coordinate 170,366 of NZ_JBHYHC010000001.1, read as the reverse complement.
AAACGCCAGCACTCCGGCATCAGGGCTCTTGGAATCCCGGACGACCACGGCCGGACCAGCGAAGGCCACCTCAACGCAGTTGTCGTTGGTACCACCACCACTGCGGCTGCTCTTGCGCCAAACCAGCCCAGATGTGTCCACAATGGACAAGAAGATCGCCTCACTCACTCGGGCTGAGCACCCGCTCGATCAACGCCAGCGAGTCCTCCGAGGTAAGGGCCCGCGAGCACAGATGGTCGAAGAGCAGTCTAGCCCTGGCGACCTCATCAACTTCTTCGATATGAGTCGATCCCGTGGGGTAGGCGACGTACAACAACTCGGGGTCCGTGGGGTCGGGAAACTCCAGCAGGGTGAATGAACCAGTGATGCCCGCGTGCCCACCCAAGTCGTCGGGGAGCACCCGAAGGGTGACCGTGGGCAACTCGGCCATGCCGATCATGTGTTGCAACTGCCCGCGCATGACCTCCGGTCCACCGATGGTCTTCCGCAGCGCGGCCTCATCGACCAGAGCCACGAGTTGGAGTGGCCGCACATCCGACACCAGGCGATCTTGGCGGATCAGTCGGACCGCGATGTCATTCGCGAGGTGCTCCTTGGTGCGTTTCATCTGGCTCGCTGCGAACAAGGCCCGCATGTAGCCCTCGGTCTGCAACAGGCCTGGCAAGTGCAGCAGAGCCAATTCGCGCACTACGGCGGCTTCGGTCTCGACGTCGACGTACCCCATGTCCTTGATGCCGTAGCTGACCCACCAGCCGGGTTTGAGCGCGTCCCTGGTGCGGTCGATGAGGTCGGGCACGAACTGGTCGTACACGTCCATCATCGACCGCACCAGGTGCACGTCCAGCCGGGTCTCCCCGGCCTCCAGGCGTTGCAGGGAGCTGCGGGTCTTGTCGAGCAGGACGCATGCCTTGTCCAGGCTCATGTCGGCTTGTTCGCGCATCAACCGGACGCGCTGCCCCAGCCTGCGGCGGCGGAAGGTCGGGCGCTGGTGCGTGGTCACCGGACCTTTGTACCGACGCCCGTCCCAGAACTGGGATTCCCGCTACCCGAAAGGATTACAGGGCCGGGTCCCAATAGAGGATCTTGCCGAAGGAAACAGGGGTTCCGGCCGCCACGATCGCCGCCGAGACCTGCGCCGGGGTGGCGGTCGGGTTGTACTGGAGGTAGCGCGCGGCCACACCGGCGACGTGCGGGGCCGACATGGAGGTACCCGACAGGGTGTTGCTGGCGGTGTCGCTGGTGTTCCACGCCGAGAGGATCTGCTGGCCCGGCGCGTAGATGTCCACGCCCGGCCCGTAGTTGGACGACGAGGCCCGCGTGTCGGTGATCGTGGATGCCCCCACGGTCAACGCTTGCGCGACCCGTGCGGGCGAGAAGTTGGCGACGTCGGCGTTGCTGCCGCCCGCCGCGACGGTGTACGTGACACCGGAGGCGATCGACGCGCGCACGGCGTCGTCCATCGCCACGGACGCCGAACCGCCGATGCTCATGTTCGCCACGGCGGGCCGGACGGCGTTGCGGGTCACCCAGTTGACGCCCGCGATGACCCCGGCCGTCGTGCCGGAACCCGTGGGGCCCAACACCTTCACGCCGTAGCACACGGCCTGCTTGGCGATGCCGTAGGTCGTGCCGATGGCGGTGGCGGCGACGTGCGTGCCGTGGCCGTTGAGGTCGTCGGCGATCGCGTCGTTGTCGACGAAGTCCCAGCCGTCGCGGGCGCGGCCGCCGAAGTCGATGTGCGTCTTGCGAATGCCGGTGTCGATCACGTAGACGCTGACGCCGCGACCGGTCGACGTGTAGCTGTACGCGTGGTCCAGCGGCAGGGCCCGCTGGTCCGTGCGGTCCAGGCCCCACGGCGGGTTCAGCTGGGTCGCCGTGCCGTGCACGACCTGGTTCTGCTCGACGTACTCGACCGACGGGTCGGCGGCCAGCCTGCGCGCCTGCTTCTCCGTCAGCGTCGCGGTGAACCCGGCGAACGCGCCGGACAGCGCCTTGCCGCCGACCGACGCCGCGAGGCGATCGGCTCCGCTCTTCACTTTGACGATGTAGCTGCCGGGGATCGCGGTCGGCGACCCGGCGGCGAGCACGACACCCTCGGCGGCCTGTGCGGGCGTGGCGGCGAGCGCCAGCCCCAACGCCGCCACCCCTAAGCAGGACACGAACTTGCGCATGGACGTTCCTTCCTCGAAACAGGGCGGTGGCCCCGACGCGGGACGCGCCGAGGCCACCGGTGGAGAAGCGGGTGCTACGCGGTGGGAGCCCGGAACAGCAGGCGGTTCGGGGAACCGGAGCCGGGGTTCGTCACCTTGTTGAGGGTGGCCGTCGAGGTGATCGCGGACGACACCGTGGCCGGGGTGGCGGACGGGTTGGACTGGAGGTAGCGCGCGGTCACGCCGACGACGTGCGGGGTCGCCATCGAGGTGCCGCTGATGGTGTTGGTGGCCGTGTCGCTGGTGTTCCACGACGACGTGATGCCCGAGCCCGGCGCGAAGACGTCCAGCACCGAACCGAAGTTCGAGTAGCTGGCGCGGGCGTCGGTGCGCTCGGTCGCGCCGACCGTGATGGCCTGCGTGACGCGGGCCGGGGAGAAACCGGACGCGTTGGCGTTGCTGTTGCCCGCCGCCACGCCGTAGGTCACGCCCCGCGCGATGGAGGCGCGCACGGCGTCGTCCAGGGCGGTGGAGGCGCCGCCGCCGAGGCTCATGTTGGCCGTGGCCGGCTTGACGTGGTTGTTGGTGACCCAGTTGATGCCCGCGACGACGCCCGCGGTGGTGCCGGAGCCCGCGTTGTCGAGCACGCGCACCGCGATGATCTTCACGCCCTTGGCCACGCCGTACTGGCTGCCGCCGATGGTGCCCGCGACGTGCGTGCCGTGGCCGTTGCCGTCCTGCGCCACGTTGTCGTTGTCGACGGCGTCGTAGCCGTTGACCGCGCGACCGCCGAACGTCTGGTGCGTGATCCGCACACCGGTGTCGATGACGTAGGCGTTCACGCCCGCGCCGGTCGTGGTGTAGCTGTAGGACGCGTTGAGCGGCAGGCTGGCCTGGTCGATCCGGTCGAGGCCCCACGACGGCGGGTTGGCCTGGGTGGTCTCGACGTGGAACACCTGGTTCTGCTCGACGTACTCGACCGACGGGTCGGCGGCGAGGCGCTTGGCCTGCTTCTCCGACGCGCTCGTCGCGAAGCCCTTGAACCCGCCCTCGTACGTGCGGTCGATCTTCGTGCCGAACTTCGAGGCGAGGGAGTCGACCGACGCCGTGGAGAAGTCCTTGAGCTTCACGATGTAGCTGCCCGGAATGGCCTGGGCCGAGCCCGCCGCGAGGATGTTCCCCTCGGCGGCCTGCGCCGTCCCGGCCGCCATGGTGATGGTCGCCGCGGCGACGATCACCGCACCGGCACCGGCCAACCAGCGCACCTGTCGTGTTTCACGCATTCGTCTGTTCCTGTCGTTCGCAGGGAACGGCCGACGAAGTGACCCGCGGGCGGGGGAAGACGGGGACGACGACCGCATGTCACGCCCCTGAGCAGGCGCTCCACGTCTTCCGAGGCTATTGATGATCCGAGATGTCCGAAATAGACCAGATGCCCCAGTGGTCTCGGGCGCGCCTACTGCACCGGGTCCACGACGATCGTCGGCATACCTCCGGCGGTACACCTCCGTCCGAGATCCGGTAACAACCAGGGCCAAAAGTCTTAAGAATCCAGTGTTTCATTAACAGTGTCAGCCTCTGGAATGCCACGGAACATCCCCGAACGGCTGTACCGGACCCTTTACGGACCCCAGTAGGGTCGCTTCCGCTGAAGTTCCTTCTGAACGGAGTGGGTAATGGTCGGCCATGCCACCGAAACGGCCGAGGAGTTCGCCGAAACACTGCGTGCCGCGATACGCGCGAAAGGCCTGAGCCTGGACCGCATTCGGCACCGGCTGCACATGCGGGGCGCGCCGATCAGCATCACGGCGTTGAGCTACTGGCAGTCGGGCAGGCGCAGACCGGAAAGACCGGATTCACTGCTCGCGTTGAGCCACCTCGAAGACGTGCTCGACCTGCCGGAAGGCGCGTTGAGCCAACTGCTCGGACCCCCGCGACCCCGAGGGCGCGGGCGGATCAGGCAGGTAGAACAGCAGGTCCAGGGCATCGGCCGGGACAACGTCCGGCTGGCCCAACTCCTCGCGGGGGTCGACACCAGCTCGGACACCGGGCTGAACCGGATCTCCCAGCAGGACCGCGTGGAAATCGGCGCGGAAGGCGGCACCCGCCGACTGCGCTCCCGCCACACGCTGCGCGCCGACCGCGCGGGCGTCGACCGGTGGGTATTGGTCTACGACACGGACGCGCCGGGCAACCCGCTGCCGTCCATCGGGATGCTCCGCTCGTGCAGGCTGGGCCGGTTGATAGCCGACCCCACCAGCGGCATCCTGGTCGCCGAACTCCTGTTCCCCAAGCCGCTCCGGCAGGGGGAGACGCTCGTCCTGGAGTACGAACTGCTCCACGGCGAACTCCCCTACCCCGCCATGGAGACCTCGCACTTCCGCCGTTTCCGCCTCCCCGTCCGGGAGTACGCGCTGGAGGTCAGGTTCGACACCCGGTGCGTGCCGGTGAAGTGCGAGCGGTTCTCCACGCCGGACCTCGCCGAGGGCTCCGCGATCACCGTCGACGACTGGGGCTACGCGCACGCGAACGTGCGCGACTTCGGCCCCGGAATCTTCGGCATCCGTTGGGAATGGTCCCTGAACTAATACGAGCGGGGCAGGTTCAGGGTGTGCTGCGCCACATAGTTGAGGATCATTTCCCGGCTCACAGGGGCGATTCGCGAAATACGTGACGCGGTCAGCAACTGGGCGAGCCCGTACTCGGTCGCGAGACCGTTGCCGCCGTGCACCTGGATGGCCAGATCCACCGCGGAGGCAACCGCTTCCCCGGCCGCGTACTTCGCCATGTTGGCCGACTCGCCGGCCGCCCTGTCCTGCCCCGAGTCGTACAAGGCCGCCGCCTTCTGCGTCATCAGCCGAGCCAGTTCCACCTGGATGGCGCAGTGGGCGAGCGGGTGGGACAACCCCTGGTGCGCCCCGATGGGCGTTCCCCAGACCGAACGGGTGCGCGCGTACTCGGCCGCTTTGTCCAACGCGCGCAAGGCCATACCGGTGGCGAACGAGGCCGCCATGATCCGCTCCGGGTTGAGCCCGGCGAACAGCTGGGCCAACCCGGCGTCGGGCGACCCCACGAGGGCGTCCGACGGCAGGCGCACGTCGTCGAAGAACATCGTGAACTGCTTCTCCGGCGAGACGATCTCCATCTCGATCGGCCGGAAGGTCAGGCCGGGGGCGTCCGTCGGCACGATCATCAGCACCGGGCCGGTCGGACCGATGGCCACGACCAGCACGGCCTGCACCTCGTCCACGCCGGAGATGTAGTACTTGCCGCCGCTGAGGACCCACTCGTCGCCGTCGCGGCGGACCTTCGTGGTGAGCTTGTGCGAGTTCGAGCCCGCGTCCGGCTCGGTGATGGCGAACGCCATCTTCGTGGTGCCCTCGGCGAAGCCGGGCAGCCACCGCTGCTTCTGCTCGTCCGTGCCGAACCGGGCGATCACGGTCGCGCAGATCGCGGGCGACACCACCATGAGCAGCATCGGGCTCCCCGCGCGCGCCAACTCCTCGCACACCGCGGCCAGGTCGCCGATGCCGCCGCCACCGCCGCCGAACTCCTCCGGCACGGCCACGCCGAGGTAGCCGAGCTTGCCCGCCTCGGCCCACAGCTCGTCGGTCTTCTCGCCCGCGCGGGCCTTGGCCACGAAGTACTCGTGCCCGTACCGGGCCCCGAGGTCCGCGACGGCCGACCGCAGCGCCTTGCGCTCGTCGGTCTCGGTGAAGTTCCCGGTCATGACTCCCCCTCCACGACGACGAGAACGTCGCCTGAATCGACCTGCTGTCCCTGGGTGATGCGCAGTTCGGCGACCGTGCCCGCGGTGGACGCGAGGATGCGGTGCTCCATCTTCATGGCCTCCAGCACGAGCAGTTCCGCGCCCGCCTCGACCCGCCGGCCCTGCTCGACCGAGACGCGGACGACCGTGCCGGGCATCGGTGCGATCGTCGCGCCCGGCGCGACCGTCGACTCCGGCTCCGGGAAGCGCGGGGTCGCCTTGAGCGTCACGGCTCCCAGCGGCGAGTCCACCTCGACCACGTCGCCGTGGACGCTGACCTCGAAGCGGTGCCGCACGCCGTCGCGTTCGAGCACGACGACGTCCTCGCCCGCCTCCACGACGGTGAGCGGCAGGCTCGTCACGACGCCGTCGCGGGTGTGCCGGTAGTCGACCTCGACACCGTCGTACGTCACGCGCCGCGACTGCGACGGGAGGTTGCGCCACCCGATCGGCAGAGCGCCGGTGTGCCGCCGTGCGGCCTGCGCGAGCGCGGCGGCCAGGGCGCTGGGGGTGAGATCCCGGTCCTTGGGCGTGGTGAGCCGGTGTTCGTCGAGGAACCCGGTGTGGGTGTTGCCGTTCAGGAACTCGGGGTGCCGCAGGACGTCCACGAGCAGGGCGCGGTTCGTGACCAGGCCGTGGATCCGGGCGTTCGCCAGCGCGGCGGCGAGCTTGCGGATCGCGCTGGTGCGGTCCGGGGCCCAGGCGATGACCTTGGCGAGCATCGGGTCGTAGTGCACGCCGACGACCGACCCGCTCTCCACCCCGCTGTCCAGCCGGACGTCGCCGGTGATCTCGAACCGGTGCAGGGTGCCGCTCGCCGGCCGCCAGTCCTGCGCGGGGTCCTCCGCGTAGAGGCGGACCTCGATCGCGTGGCCGTTCGGCGACGGCGGCTCGGCCGGGAGCCGCGCGCCCTCGGCGACGGCGAGCTGCCACGCCACCAGGTCGACGCCGAACACCAGCTCGGTCACCGGGTGCTCGACCTGGAGACGGGTGTTGACCTCCAGGAAGTGGAAGTCGCCGTCCTTCAGCATGAACTCGACCGTGCCCGCGCCGACGTACCCGATCGCCTCGGCGGCGGCCGTCGCGGCGTCGTACAACCGCTTCCGGATGTCGGTGTCCACGGCCGGGCTCGGCGTCTCCTCCACGATCTTCTGGTGCCGCCGCTGGATCGAGCACTCCCGCTCCCCCAGCGCCCACACCGTGCCGTGGGAGTCGGCCAACACCTGCACCTCGATGTGCCGCGCGCCTTCCAACAACGGCTCGCAGAACACCGTGCCGTCGCCGAACGCCGACTCCGCTTCGCGGCGGGCGGCGGCCAGGTTGTCCTGGAGTTCGGCGCGCGACCGCACCTCCCTCATGCCCCGGCCGCCACCACCGGCAGAGGCCTTGATCAGCACCGGGAACTCCGTCACGGACTCCGGGTCCAGCTCGGCCAGCACCGGCACCCCGGCGGCGGCCATCCGCTTCTTCGCGGCGACCTTGGACCCCATCGCCTCGATGGCCTCGGGCGACGGCCCGACCCACGTCAACCCGGCGGCGAGGACGGCGCGGGCGAAGTCGGCGTTCTCCGACAGGAACCCGTAGCCGGGGTGCACTGCGTCCGCGCCCGCTTGAACGGCGGCGGCCACCAGCAGGTCCGCGCGCAGGTACGTCTCGGCGGGCGTCGCACCGGGCAGCCGCACAGCGGCGTCGGCCTCGGCGACGTGCGGCGCGTCGGCGTCCGGGTCCGAGTGCACCGCGATGGGCGACACGCCCAGCTCCCGGCAGGTGCGGATGATCCGGCGGGCGATCTCGCCCCGGTTCGCGATCAGCAGAGTCTGGATCATCGTCCCATCACATCCGGAAGACGCCGTAGCCCTCGGCGCCCTTGATCGGTCCACTGTGGACGGCGGACAGGCAGAGGCCGAGCACGGTGCGGGTGTCGCGCGGGTCGATGACGCCGTCGTCGTACAGGCGACCGGAGAGGAACGCTGCTAGCGACTGCTCCTCGATCTGGCCCTCGACCATCGTGCGCATGGCGGCGTCGTGCTCCTCGTTGTACTCCTGGCCCTTCGCCGCGGCGGCCTGGCGCGCGACGATCGACAGGACGCCCGCGAGCTGCACCGGGCCCATCACGGCGGACTTGGCGTTGGGCCAGGTGAACAGGAAGCGCGGGTCGAACGCCCGGCCGCACATGCCGTAGTTGCCCGCGCCGTAGGACGCGCCCAGGTTCACGGTCAGGTGCGGGACCCTGCTGTTGGACACGGCGTTGATCATCATCGCGCCGTGCTTGATGATGCCGCCCTGCTCGTACTTCGCGCCCACCATGTACCCGGTGGTGTTCTGGAGGAAGAGGAGGGGCGTGTCCGCGGAGTTGGCGAGCTGGATGAACTGGGTGGCCTTCTGCGCTTCCTCGCTGAACAGCACGCCGCGCGCGTTGGCGAGGATGCCGACCGGGTAGCCGTGCAGGTCGGCCCAGCCCGTGACCAGGCTGGTGCCGTAACCGGGCTTGAACTCGTCGAACCGCGAGCCGTCGACCAGCCGGGCGATCACCTCGCGCGGGTCGAACGGGATCCGCTGGTCGGTCGGGACGAGCCCCAGCAGTTCCTCGGCCGGGTACCTCGGCTCCTCGACCGGTTTTGCTTCAGGACCGAGCTTGCGCCAGTTGAGCCGGGCCACGATCCGGCGGGTGAGCCGGATCGCGTCGACCTCGTCCTCGGCCACGTAGTCCGCGAGCCCGGACACGGTGCCGTGCATGTGCGCGCCGCCCAGCGCCTCGTCCTCGGCCTCCTCACCGGTCGCCATCTTGACCAGCGGCGGACCACCGAGGAACACCTTCGACCGGTCCTTGATCATGACGACGTGGTCGGACATGCCGGGCACGTACGCGCCGCCCGCGGTGGCGTTGCCGAACACCGCCGTCACGGTCGGGATGCCCGCCGCCGACAGCCGGGTCAGGTCGCGGAACGCCCGGCCGCCGGGGATGAAGATCTCCGACTGGCTGGGCAGGTCCGCGCCGCCGGACTCGACCAGGCTCACCACCGGCAGTCGGTTGACGAACGCGATGTCGTTGGCGCGGAACGTCTTCCGGAGCGTCCACGGGTTGCTCGCGCCACCGCGCACGGTCGGGTCGTTCGCCACGACCAGGCACTCGACGCCCTCGATCACGCCGATGCCCGTCACCACGCTCGCGCCGACCGGGAAGTTCGTGCCCCACGCGGCCAGCGGCGACAGCTCGAGGAACGGGCTGTCCTCGTCCACCAGCAGCTCGATCCGCTCACGGGCGAGGAGCTTGCCGCGCTTGTGGTGGCGTTCGGTGTACTTCGACCCACCACCGGCGAGCGCCTTGGCCTGCTCGGCGTCCAGGTCGTCGATCTTGGCCAGCAGCGCGGCCCGGTTGTCGCGGTAGTCCGCCGATCCGGTGTCCAGCACCGAGCGCAGCGTGGTCATGCCGTGAACCCCAATCGTCGTGCGGCCAACTCGGCCATGACCTCGTTCGTGCCGCCGCCGATGCCGAGGATGCGGGAGTCGCGGTAGTGGCGTTCGACCTCGGCGTCGCGCAGGTAGCCGAAGCCGCCGTGCAGTTGGACGGCCTCGTCCACGACGTGGTCGCAGGCGGCGACGGCGGCGTTCTTCGCGAAGCACACCTGCGCCACGCACTCGCGGCCGTCGGCGATCATCGCGGCGACCTCGCGGGTGTACGAGCGGGCGAGGTCGATGCGTTGCGCCATCTCCACGAGCTTGTGGGTGACGAGTTGACGTTTCACCAGGGGCTTGCCGAAGGTCTCGCGGGAGCGGACGTAGGCGAGGGTCAGGTCCAGGCAGCGCTGGGCGGTGGCGTACGCCTCGACCGCCATGGTGATGCGCTCGACCTGGAACTGCCGCATCACGAGCGCGAAGCCGCCGTTCTCCGGGCCCACAAGGTTCTTGGCGGGCACTCGGATGTCCACAAAGGACAATTCGGCGGTGTCCGAGCAGTGCCAGCCCATCTTCTCCAGGCGGCGCACGACGTCGATGCCCCGGTCGATGACGAGCAGGCTGATGCCCTCGTAGCCGGGACCGCCGGTGCGGACGGCCGTGGTGACGAAGTCCGCGCGGGCACCGGAGGTGATGAACGTCTTGGTGCCGTTGACGATGAAGTCGTCGCCGTCGCGGACGGCCGTCGTGCGCAGCGCGGCGACGTCCGAACCGCCGTCCGGTTCGGTGATCGCCAGCGCGCCGATCAGCTCGCCGTCGAGGGTGGGGCGGACGAACCGGTCGATCAGGTCCGGGTCGCCCGCGTCCACGATGTGCGGCAGGGCGATGCCGTGGGTGAAGAGGCCCGCGATGAGGCCGGACGAGCCGCCCGCCTGGATGATCTCCTCGGTCACGACGACGCTGTCCAGCAGCCCGCCGCCGCTGCCGCCGACCTCCTCGGCGAAGCCGATGCCCAGCAGGCCGACCTTCGCGGCGGCGCGGTGCAGGTCGCGGGGCAGTTCGCCCGCGCGTTCCCAGTCGTCCAGGTGCGGCACGATCTCGCGCTCGGTGAACTTGCGGACCGTGGCCCGCAGGTCCCGGCGTTCGGGGGTGTCGAACAGGTCCGCGGTGATGCTCACAGCAGTGCCTCCGGGATCTCCACGTGCCGCGACCGCAGCCACTCGCCGAGCGCCTTGGCCTGCGGGTCGAACCGCGTGGACGACGCGACCCCGTCGCCGAGCAGCCCGCGCAGCACGAAGTTGAGCGCCCGCAGGTTCGGCAGCTCGTACCGCACGACCTCGCCCGCCTCGGGCAGCAGTTCCTTCAGCCGTGCCACGGTCAGTTCTTCCGACAGCCAGGCGTAGGCCTCGTCGGTGCGGACCCACACGCCGAGGTTGGCGTCCCCGCCCTTGTCGCCGGAGCGCGCTCCGGCGATCGTGCCGAGTGGCAGCCTCATACCGTGATCACCTTCCCGTCGGGCAGGGTCGCCTGGTGCTGGACGCGGTCGCGGGGCACGTACGCGGCGCGGTAGACGCCGAACGGCGTGCCGTCCGAGGGGGGCGCGGTGACGTGGAAGCCGGGGTAGGAGCCGAGGGCCAGTTCGATCGCGGTGCGGGAGAAGGCCTTGGCGCGCTTGGCGTCCGGGGTTTTGATGGTGGCGTGGAGGAGGGCGCTGGCGGTCTCCTCGGTGTCCGCGTCCGACTGGTGGGTGCGGGCCAGAGTCCAGGTCAGGCCGTCGGGGCCCAGCGCGGTTTCCAGTTGGCGGCGGACCAGGTCGGCCTTGGCGTCCACGTCGAGGCCGGTGAGGACGAACGTGGTGCCGTTGCGGAAGCCGCCGAGGCTGTTCAGGCAGACCTTGAGCGTGTCCGGCGGCGGACTCCCGCGCACACCGGAGATCCGCACCCCGCGCGCGTGCGGTTCCAGGGCGATGGTGTCGAAGTGGCTGGTCACGTCCGGGCCGAGGTAGGCCGGGTCGCCGATCTCGTACAGGAGTTGGGCGGTGACGGTGTCGACCGTGACCGCTCCCCCGGTGCCGTCGTGCTTGGTGATGACCGACGACCCGTCCGCCTCGACCTCGGCGATCGGGAAACCCGGCCGGTCGACGTCGAGGGAGGTGAAGAACGAGTAGTTGCCGCCCGTGGCCTGGGTCCCGCACTCCAACACATGGCCCGCGACCGTGGCTCCGGCCAACGCGTCCCAGTCGTCCCGCGCCCACCCGTGGTGGGCCGCCGCCGGACCGACCACCAGCGAGGCATCGGTGACCCGACCGGTGACCACGACGTCCGCGCCGGCCTTCACGCACTCGGCGATGCCCCACGCGCCCAGGTAGGCGTTGGCCGTCAACGACTCCGGGAAGTCCGCGCGCAGGTCGTCGCCACTCACCACCCCGATCTTCGCGCCCAGCCCCAACTTCTCGATCGCCTCGGCAAGCCCGTGCGGGTTCAGACCGCCCGCGTTCGCCACGATCGTCACACCGCGCTCGACGGCGAGCCCGAGGCAGTCCTCCATCTGCCGGAGGAACGTCCTGGCGTACCCCAGGCTCGCGTCCCGCATCCGGTCGCGGCCGAGGATGAGCATGGTCAACTCGGCGAGGTAGTCACCGGTGAGCACGTCCAACTCGCCGCCTTCGAGCATCTCCCGGACGGCACCGAGCCGGTCGCCGTAGAAGCCCGAGGCATTGCCGATCCGAATCACGACACCCACCCTTCGCCGGATGGACCCGCGAACGCCTGCGCGACCGACCCGGCCGCCGGCACGTCCACGGCCATGCAGAAGTCCAAGCCCCGCGCGGTGATCCGGTTCTCCGCGCCCCACGACGACAAGCCGCCGCTGGATGCGGCAGGTCCGACGGGTGGCGCGAGGCCGGTGACCACGCTTGCGAACACCTCCGGCATCTCGCGGCCCACGCCGAGCCGGTCACCGGAGAAACCGGAGGCAATGCCCATCCCGGTCACCACTTCGCCCACCCCTCGCCGCGAGGGCCCGCGATGGGGCCGGCCGCCGGCACGTCCACGGCCTCGCAGTGCTGCCGCGCCTCGACTCCAGGAGGAAGTCCGATCCCCGCGCGGGTCTTCGGGCCCCGCAGCCGCAGGCCGCCGCTGGGCGCGGTCTGGTCGGCGGGTAGCGGGTTGACGGTGAGCGCGAGGCCGTTGGGCGAGTGCGGGAGTGCGTCCGGCAGTTCGCGGACCGCGCCGAGCCGGATCACGACTTCGCCCGGCCCGGCCCCGGAGGGCCTGCGAAGGCTTGGGCGATCGGGAGCCACTCCTCCGCCACCGGGCCGACCGCTGTCACGTCGACGTCGTCGCGGTGGCGGCGTTGGGTCACCAGCAGGCAGAAGTCGAGGCCCTGGCCGGTGACGCGGTTCTCCGCGTCCTCCGGGCCCCACGTCCACGTGCCGCCCGCGGGGGAGGCCAGTTCGACGCGGACCGGGTCGGTGGGTGGGGCGAGGCCGTTGACGAGGAAGGAGAACGGGATCGTGCGGACGCCGATGTGGGCCACGTGGCGCAGTCGCTCCGACGGTTCGCGGTGCACGCCGAGCGCGTCCGCCACGTCCTGGCCATGGGCCCACGTCTCCATCAGTCGGGCTGTCGCCATGGACACCGGGCTCATCTTCGGCCCGAACCACACCAGCTTCTCGCCCGCGGGCACCGCGCACAACGCCTCCGCGAGCTGTTCACGTCCTGCTCGCCAGTGCGCCAACAAGTCCGGTCGCCGCGCGCCCTCGGCGGCGGCGTTGTCCACGGTGTGCTCGTCGTACCCGGACAGTCCCGCGGTGAACCCGGCGGGATCGGTGACGGCGAGCAGCGACGCCCGGTCGGTCCACGCCAGGTGCGCGATCTGGTGGCCGATCGTCCAGCCCTCCGCCGGTGTCGGCACGCCCCAGTCGTCCAGCGGGGCGACGAGGTCGTCCAACTCGCAGCTCTCGACCCGCAGGTCGTCGAGCACGTCGATGATCACGATCCGCTCTCCTCCAGTGCCGCTTCGAGCATCGTCGCCCAGTGCCGCACGATGCCCGCCCGTCTTTTGCGGTCGTCCGCGAGCTGGTTGGCCAACGCCAGGCCGCGCACCAGGTCCAGGGTGATCTGCACGGCCTCGCGGACACCCGGCCGCGACTCGTCCACGCCCAGCAGCTCCACGGCCAGCCGGTGCGTCTCACGGCCGAGCTTCGCCTGCAACGGCAGGACGATCGTCTTCAGCTCCTCGTCGGTGCGCGCCGCGACCCACAGCTCCAGCGCCGCGGAGAAGAGGTCGCTCGCGTAGAAGTCGGCGATCAGCCCCACCACCGCGATCGGCGCCCTGCCGACGCCGACCGCGCGCTCCTTGAGCTGGAGCACGCTCTCCGCGCCGAGGTGCTCGACGGCCGCCGCGACCAGCTCCCCGCGCGTGCGGAAGTGGTGCAGCTGCGCGCCGCGCGACACGCCCGCGCGCTCGGCGACGAGGATCGTCGTCGTGCGCGACCAGCCGCGTTCCACCAGGCAGTCGACGGTCGCCTCCATCAACTTCCGCCTGGTCTCCCGGCTGCGGTCGGCCTGCCGCTGCCTCGTCTCCAGCACCATGCGATCGAGTGTGCCGCGTCACTAACAAACAGTCAAGCCTGATTGTTTGTAGACCGATCGGGCCACCGTGGACAGTCCACAGTGGGGTGTTCGGACCCCCGCAGGTCGTGCGGACCTCCGCAGGACGGCCGGTGGCGTAAGGGGGAAACGACTGGCCCGACCGTACGCACTTCGGTGAATTCTCGACGTCAGGCCTTTCGCTGAGCGTGATCGACCGCTAACCCTAAGACGCCGTTCCCCCCTGCCCGGTGATCTACGGAGTACCAATGCGAGCGTTACGCGTCATCGCCCTTGCGCTGCTGGGCGTCCTTTCCCTGCTGGTAGGAACCACCTCGGCGGCATCGGCGGCACCCCGCGCCATCACCAAGTACGTGGCGCTGGGCGACTCCTACGCGGTCGGCGTGGGAACGTACGGTTACGACAATCCGGACGACCCGTGTCGTCGCGGTCCCTTCGCCTACCCCCGCCTCTGGGCCGCCGCGCACCCCTCGGTGGCGTTCACCGAGGCCTCCTGCTCCGGCGCGAAGACCGCCGACGTCCTCACCTCCCAACTCCCCCTGGTCACCCCGGACACGTCGCTCGTCACGATCCAGGTCGGCGGCAACGACGCCGGCTTCGTCGACGTGCTCGTCGGCTGCACGTTCGGGTCCGACTCGGACTGCGTCGCCCGCACCCAGGCCGCCAGTGAGATCGTCCGCACGACGGTCGCCCCGGCGTTGCAGAAGACCTACGCCGCGGTCCGGGCCAACGCCCCCTCCGCGCGCGTCGTCGTGATCGGCTACCCGCGCATCTACAAGCCCGGCGGCACGTGCTTCGGCCAGCTGAGCGCACCGAAGCAGGCCGCGATCAACGCCTCGGCCGACGTGCTCGCGGGCGTCACCGCGGCGCAGGCGTCCGCCGCGGGCTTCACGTTCCTCGACGCGCGAACGACCTTCAACGGTCACGAGATCTGCACGTCCGACTGGTACCTGACGGCACTGGAAATCTTCAAGCTGAACGAGTCTTTCCACCCCAACAAAAAGGGTCACCAGCTGGGGTACTTCGCGCCCCTGAACTCCATTACCGGCTGATCGTTCCAGCCTCCGAAACACCCCTTGGACCACCGGGTCCAAGGGGTGTTCGGCGTACGCCGGTAATTTCGTGACGATCATGCGTCCGGCACGTGTCCGGCGCACAAAACAGCAGCTCAGGGCGTTTCCCGTGTTACGGGAGTGGAATTAACATGTGAGCGGGATTGCAGATTTTCAGCCCGCGAACGCATTGACGTGACCGGTGAGTAGCGTTTAACTCCGAGTAGTCCCTGTCACTCTTTCGAGTGTTACTGGAGTGCGAATGCGCGGGTTGATTCACGGAAGCGGCACGGACGATCTGGTGATCGCGCTGAACCCGTTCTCCACGACCTCCCCGAGAATGACGGCGGCCGCGGCACGGGCGGGAGCGCTCGGCGTGCTGGACCTCGGCACGGGTGGTCGGGCGGCGCGGGCGGCGCTGGCCAGGACCGCCCGGTGGGCCGGTGGCGGGTTCGGCGTGCGGATCACCGCGGGCTGCCGCCTGGGAGCCGCCGACCTGCCCGAGCGGGTCACCACGGCGGTGCTGGCGGTCGACGCGCCCCTGCGCCCCGCCGACCTGCCCGGCCTGCGGGTGCTGGTCGAGGTCGCCTCCCGCGACGAGGCCCACGAGGCGGTGCTGGCGGGCGCCCACGGCGTGATCGCCCGCGGCTTCGAGAGCGGCGGTCGCGTCGGCGAGCTGGCCACGTTCGTGCTGCTGCAACAACTCCTGGCCGACCTGGACGTGCCCGTGTGGGCCGCGGGCGGCATCGGCCCGAACACGGCCGCCGCCGCGGTGGCCGGTGGAGCCGCGGGCGTCGTGCTCGACGTGCAGCTCGCGCTGCTCGCCGAGTCGGAGCTGCCCGCGGACGTGACCGGGGCCATCGCCACGATGGACGGTTCCGAGACGACCGTCGTGCACGGACACCGCGTGCTGCTGCGCAAGGGTCCCGGCGCGCAGACCACTCCGGACCTGGCGGCGCTGACCGGCCCGCTGGACGCGCGTTTCCTGCCCGTCGGGCAGGACGGGTTCCTCGCCGCCGTCTTCCGCGACCGCTGGGGCACCGTCGGCGCGGCCGTCCGCGGCGTGCGCGACGCCGTGGTCACGGCGTTGGAGGAGCACGCGGAGACCCTGAGCGGCGACTCCCCCGGCGCCCGCCTGCTCGGCACCGCCCTGCCCATCGCGCAAGGTCCGATGACGAGGGTCAGCGACCAGCCCGCGTTCGCCGCCGCCGTGGCGGACGGCGGCGGGCTGCCGTTCATCGCGCTGGCGCTGTCGACCGGCGAGCAGACCCGTGAAGTGCTCACCCGGACCCGCGAGCAGCTCGGCGACTCCCCCTGGGGCGTCGGGGTTCTCGGGTTCGCGGCCGAGGACGTGAAGACCGCGCAGCTCGACGTGATCCGGGACCTGCGGCCGACGCACGCGATCATCGCGGGTGGACGGCCCGCGCAGGCCGCCGCGCTGGACGAGGTCGGCATCACCACGTTCCTGCACGTGCCGTCGCCCGGTCTGCTGCGGCAGTTCCTCGCGGCCGGGGCGCGGCGGTTCGTGTTCGAGGGAGCGGAGTGCGGCGGCCACGTCGGGCCGCGCAACAGCTTCCCGTTGTGGGAGGCCCAACTCGCGGTCCTCGCCGACTTCCCGGCGGACGACGTCCACGTGCTGTTCGCCGGCGGCATCCACGACGAGCGCTCGGCGGCGATGGTGGCCGCGCTCGCGACGCCGTTCACCCGGCGCGGCGGCGCGATCGGCGTGCTGATGGGCACCGCGTACCTGTTCACCGAGGAAGCCGTCGAGGCCGGTGCGGTGCAGCCGTTGTTCCAGCGGCAGGTCGTGGCCGCCGAGCGGACCGCCCTGCTGGAGACCGCGCCCGGTCACGCGACCCGCTGTGTCACGAGCCCGTTCACCGACGAGTACGCCGCCGTCAAGCAGGACCTGCGCGACCGCCAAGTCCCGGACCGCGAGGCGTGGGAACTGCTGGAGCGCCTCAACGTCGGCAGGCTCCGCCTCGCCAGCAAGGGCCTCGAACGCGTCGGCGGTGAACTGTCCACGGTGGACGAAAACCGCCAGCTGGGCGAGGGCATGTTCATGGCCGGTGACGTGGCCGTGCTGCGGTCCGAGGTCACCACGATCGCCGACCTGCACGCGAGCGTCACGGCAGGAGCCGCGGACTTCGCCAGGGCCAGGGCCGTCGAACTCGGGCTCGTGGCCGCGCCGGTCGACACCCCCGTGCCCGCACCGCTGGACATCGCTGTCATCGGCATGGCCTGCATGTTCCCGCAGGCCCCCGACCTGCCCACGTTCTGGGCGAACGTGCTGTCCGGCGTGGACGCGGTCACCGAGGTCCCCACCGTCCGCTGGGACCCGGCCGTCTACTACGCGCCCGACGGCGACGGCGACCGAACACCGTCGCGGTGGGGCGGGTTCCTGCCGGAGATCCCGTTCGACCCGTTGAAGTACGGCATCCCGCCCACCTCGCTGGCCAGCATCGAACCGGTGCAGCTGCTGGCGCTGGAGGCGGCCTCGCGGGCGCTGGCCGACGCCGGGTACGCCGACCGGCCGTTCGACCGCTCGCGCACCTCCGTGGTGTTCGGCGCGGAGGCGGGCAGCGACCTGTCCAACGCCATGACCCTGCGCACGGTCCTGCCGAGCTACTTCGGCGACGTGCCCGCCGGTCTGCGCGGCCAGCTCCCGACGTTGACCGAGGACTCGTTCCCCGGCGTGCTCGCGAACGTCATCGCGGGCCGGATCGCCAACCGGCTCGACCTCGGCGGCGCGAACTACACCGTGGACGCGGCCTGCGCGTCGTCGCTGACCGCGGTGGACGTGGCCTGCAAGGAGCTCACCAGCGGCACCAGCGACGTCGTCCTGTGCGGCGGCGCGGACCTGCACAACGGCATCAACGACTACCTCCTCTTCTCCTCGGTGCACGCGCTGTCGCCGACCGGCCGGTGCGCCACGTTCGACAGCTCCGCCGACGGCATCGCGCTCGGCGAGGGCGTGGCGTGCGTGGTGCTCAAGCGGCTGGCCGACGCCGAACGCGACGGCGACCGGGTGTACGCCGTGATCAAGGGCGTCGGCAGCGCCAGCGACGGCCGGGCGCTCGGCCTCACCGCGCCCCGGCCGGAGGGCCAGCGCAACGCGCTCGAACGCGCTTACCGCAACGCGGGCATCTCCCCCGCCGAGGTCGGCCTGGTCGAGGCGCACGGCACCGGGACCGTCGTCGGCGACCGCATCGAACTCGGCACGCTGACCTCCGTGTTCGTCGAGGCAGGGGCCACGCCCGCGAGCTGCGCGGTCGGGTCGGTGAAGTCCCAGATCGGCCACACCAAGTGCGCCGCCGGGCTCGCCGGGCTGATCAAGACGTCCCTCGCGCTGTACACCGGCGTCCAGCCGCCGACCCTGCACGTGAGCAAGCCGAACCCGGCGTGGGACGCCGACACCAGCCCGTTCACCTTCCACGCCGGACCGCGGCCGTGGGCGGCCGAACCCGCCGACCGGGTCGCGGGCGTGAGCGCGTTCGGCTTCGGCGGCACCAACTTCCACGTGGTGCTCCGGGGTTACGACGGCGCTCCCCCGCCGGTCCACGGCGTGGACGAGTGGCCCGCCGAGCTGTTCACCTTCCGCGGCGAGGGCGCGGTGCAGGCCGCCGAGCAACTCCTCGCACTGGTCGAGGCGGGCGGGTGGCGGTTGCGCGACTACGCGCTGAGCGCCGCCAAGCGCGCCGACCTCGGGCGCAGCGAGGTGCGGTTCGCCGTCGTGGCGTCCAGTGTGGACGGTCTGGCCGGGCAGTTGCGCCGGGCCGTCGCCGGTGAGGACAAGCCGTCCGACGGGATCTTCCAGGCCGCTCCGCTGGACGGCGAGGTCGCGTTCCTGTTCCCCGGCCAGGGCAGCCAGCGGCCCGGCATGTTCGCCGACCTGTTCGTCGCCTTCCCCGAGTTGCAACGACACGTGCAGGTCGGTGCGAAGTGGGCGGACGTGCTGCACCCGCCGACCGCGTTCGACGCCGACGAGCGGGCCGCGCAACAGGCCCGGCTGACCGACACCAGGGTCGCGCAGCCCGCGCTCGGCATCGTCGGACTGGCCGCGCACGACCTGCTGGGACTGGCGGGCGTCGAGCCGGACATGGTGGCGGGCCACAGCTACGGCGAACTCGTCGCGCTCGCCGCGGCGGGCGCGCTCCCCGCGGAATCCCTGCCCGCGCTGAGCGCCGCGAGAGCTGAATCGATCCTCGCCGCGACCGGCGACGATCCGGGCGCGATGGCCGCCGTCACGGCCCCCGCCGCCGACTTCGCGGCGCTGCTGCCGGAGTCGGTCGTCGTGGCCAACCACAACTCGCCGACGCAGACCGTGGTCTCCGGCCCGACCGCCGACGTCGACGCGGCCGTGGAGCTGTTGCACGCCAACGGGTTCAGCGCCAAGCGGATCAAGGTCGCGTGCGCGTTCCACAGCCCGCTGGTCGCCGCGGCCGGGGAGGCGTTCGCCGAGGCGCTGGTCGACGTGCGGGCGCCGGAACTGCCGGTGTGGTCGAACCGGACCGCGACCGTCTACCCCGACGACGTCCGCGCGGAACTGGCCGCGCAGATCGGTTCCCCGGTCCGGTTCGCCGAGCAGATCGAGGCCATGCACGCCCACGGCGCGCGGGTGTTCGTGGAAGCCGGACCCGGTTCGGTCCTGTCCGGCCTGGTGTCCGCGACCCTCGGCGACCGTCCACACCGGACGATCGGCATGGAGTCCTACGGCCAACGCGGGGTGCACGGCTTCCTCACGGCGTTGGCGCAGCTCGCGGTCTCCGGGGTCGACCCGCGCACCGCGTGGCTGCACCGCGGCCGCGACTCGGTCGACGCCTCCGTGCCCCGCACGACCCGTCCGGCGGGCTGGACCGTCGACGGCCACCTCGTCCGCACCGCCGCGGGCGTCATCCCGACCGGGGCGCTGCGCCCGGCCGAACGCGTTCAGGAGATCCCCATGGCGGCCCACAGCGGCGGCGGTTCCGACGAGGCGCTGATCGCGGAGTTCCTCCGCGGCAGCCGGGAGATGATCGCCGCGCAGCGGGACGTCCTGATGAGCTACCTCGGCACGGCCGAACGGGTGCCCGTGCAACGGGCGCCGCGGCCGGAGCCGGTCGTGCTCCAGCCCGTGGTGATCGAGCAGGCCCCGGTGGTCGTGGCCGTCACGCCGCCCGCCACCAGCGTGCTCCAGTCCGTGCTGGAGATCATCGCCGAGCGCACGGGCTACCCGATCGACATGATCGAGCCCGACCTGGACCTGGAGGCGGACCTCAGCGTCGACTCCATCAAGCGCACCGAGATCGCGGGCGAGCTGGCGATCCGACTCGGCGTCACGGCGGACCTGGAGGTGTTGTCGCAGGCCCGGACCGCCGCCGCCATCACCGCGTTGCTCGGGTCCGAGCCAGTCGTGGTGGTGCAGGCCAAGCCGACGGCCGACGTGCTCCAGACGGTGCTCCAGATCATCGCCGAGCGCACCGGCTACCCCACCGACATGATCGAACCGGACCTCGACCTGGAGGCCGACCTCAGCGTCGACTCCATCAAGCGCACCGAGATCGCGGGCGAACTCGCCCTCCGGCTCGGCGTCGCCACCGACCTGGAAGTGCTGTCCCAGGCCCGCACGGCGGCGGCCATCACGGCGTTGCTGGGCGGCGGTGGCACGCCCGCGCCGAAGCCGGTCGCCGCGAGCGTCGAGGCCGAGGTGATCGCGCCGAACCGGCTGGTGATGACCGAGTTCGCCCTGCCCGCCGCGGCCGTTCCGGACTCCCTGGCGGGGCAGCGGTTCCTGGTCGTCGGCGACGGCGAGGAACTCGTGGCGCGGCTGGTCGACCTGGGCGCGGGCGTGACCCGCGACCCCGGCGTGACGGTCGACGGCGTGTTCCACCTCGACCGCTCCACCGACCTGCCCGAGGCGTTCCCGCTGTTCCAGTCGCTGCTGGCGAACAACCCGAAGTGGCTGGTCCTGGCCGGTGCCGGTGAGGGCCTGCGCGGTTTCACCCGCAGCGCCGCCAGGGAGTACCCGGACACGGCGGTGAAGGTCGTCGAGTTCGACGGCGAGGTCCGGGTCGACGCGCTGGTCGCGGAACTCGGGGCCGCCGATCGCGAACCGGTCGTGCGGATCACCGACGACGGGCGGGTCGGGCTGCGGATGGTCGAGACGGACCTGGGGCTGCTCGGCAGCTCCGGCGCGGGCCCGGCCGGGGACGGCGCGGCCGAGGCGCTGGCCATCGGGCTGGACCGCGACTCCGTGGTGCTGCTGGTCGGCGGTGCGAAGGGCATCACGGCCCGGTTCGCCGCGACCCTGGCGAGCGCGAGCCGGTGCCGGATCGAACTGGTGGGCCGCACCGCGCTGCCCGCCGAGGACGAACCCGCGGCGCTCGCGGCGGCGACCGACCCGGCGGCCCTGCGGACGGCGTTGATCGCGGGCGGCCTGCGGGTCCCGGCCGAGATCGAACGGGAGATCGGCCGGATCCTGGCCGTGCGGGAGGTGCGCGACACCGTGCGGCGGCTGACCGAGCTGGGCAGCCAGGTGCGGTACCACTCCGTCGACATGCGGGACGTCGAGGCGGTGCACCGGACGGTCAAGGAGATCCACACCGAGCACGGCAGGCTGGACGGCCTCGTCTACGCCGCCGGGGTCATCGAGGACAAGCTGATCGCGGAGAAGACCGCCGAGTCGTTCGGCCGGGTGTTCAGCACGAAGGTCGACGGCGCGAAGACGGTCCTGGAGGCCGTGGAGGGCCTGCCGAACGGGCCGCGGTTCGCGGTGTTCTTCGGCAGCATCGCCGCCGTGCTGGGCAACCGCGGCCAGTCCGACTACGCCGCCGCGAACGACGCGCTGGAGGCGCTGGGGCGCGGGTGCGACTTCCGCGGCCTGACCGTCCACTGGGGACCGTGGGCGCCGACCGGCGTCAACAACGGCATGGTGACGCCGGAGCTGATGCGGTCCTACGCGCAGCGCGGCATCAAGCTGATCGACCCGGAGGAGGGCGCGCTCAGCCTGCTGCGCGAACTCGCCTGGGGCCCGGAGACCGTCGACTCGGTGGTCTACACGGCATCGGGCTGGTGACGACGATGACCACCCCTGTCGCCATCGTCGGCATGTCGGTCCTGCTGCCCGGCGCGCCGGACCTGGACACGTACTGGCGCAACATCACCACCGGCGTCGACTCGATCACCGAGGTCCCCGCGGGCCGCTGGGACGCGGACTACTACGAACCGGACCTGGAACGCCGGGCCGACCGGGTCTACTGCCGCCGCGGCGGGTTCGTGGACCCGCTGGCCGAGGTGGAAGTCATCACCTTCGGCATCATGCCGCACTCCGTGGCGGGCACCGAGCCGGACCAGCTCCTCGCGCTGCACGTCGCCGCGGCGGCCATCGCGGACGCGGGCGGCGACGCCCGGCTGCCGGTGGACCGCGAGCGCGTCGGCGTGGTGCTCGGCCGCGGCGGGTACCTGACCCCGGCGCTGGCCCGGCTGGACCAGCGGGTCCGGACCGCGCGGCAACTCGTGCGCACGCTCGGGCAGCTCATGCCGGAACTGGGCGACGAGAAGCTGGAGCAGGTGCGGCAGGCGTTCAGCGACCAGCTCGGCCCGGACTCCCCGGAGTCCGCGATCGGGCTGGTGCCGAACCTCGCCGCGTCGCGGGTGGCGAACCGGCTCGACCTGCGCGGCCCGGCCTACACCGTGGACGCGGCGTGCGCGTCCTCGCTGGTCGCGGTCGACCACGCGGTGCGCGAACTGGCCGACCGGCGCTGCGACGTCGTGCTCGCGGGCGGCGTGCACCACTGCCACGACATCACGCTGTGGAGCGTGTTCACCCAGCTCGGGGCGCTGTCGCCGAGCCAGCGCATCCGGCCGTTCAACAAGGGCGCGGACGGCGTCCTGATCGGCGAGGGCACCGGCGTGGTCGTGCTGAAGCGGCTGGCGGACGCCGAGCGCGACGGCGACCGGGTGTACGCGGTGATCACCGGGACCGGCGTCGCCAGCGACGGCCGGACGGCCAGCCTGGTCAACCCGGACACCGGCGGGCAGGTGCGGGCGATCCGGCAGGCGTGGCTCGCGGCGGGCACCGACCCGGCTCGACCGGGGTCCGTCGGCCTGATCGAGGCCCACGGCACCGCCACCCCGGCCGGGGACGCGGCCGAACTCGCCACCCTGGCCGAGGTGTTCGGGCCCGCGTCCGCGACCGACCAGCCGGTGATCGGCTCGGTCAAGTCCATGATCGGCCACACCATGCCCGCGGCGGGCGTGGCGGCGCTGGTGAAGGCGGCTCTGGCCGTGCACCACGGGGTTCTGCCGCCGACGCTGCACTGCGACGACCCGCACCCCGCGCTGGCGACCACCCGGTTCCGGCCGATCGCCGAGACGCGGCCGTGGATCGGCGAGACGCGCCGGGCGGGCGTGAACGCGTTCGGGTTCGGCGGGATCAACGCGCACGTCGTGCTGGAGCAGGCGCCGACGCGCAGGCCCGGCCCGGCGGCGGTGCGGGAACCCGAGCGGGTGCTGCGGTTGTCGGCCGCCTCCCCCGGCCACCTGGCCGCACTGCTGGACACCGACGACGCGACCGTCCTCGCCGCCGGGCTGGACGAGCGGGAGGCCGCGGTCGGCCCGACGCGGCTCGGGATCGTCGACCCCACGGCGAAACGCCTGACACTGGCCCGGAAAGCCGTGGCCAAGGGCGCGGGCTGGCGGGGCCGCAACGACGTGTGGTTCGCGCCGAAACCCCTGCTGGGCGCGGGCGGCGGCAAGCTCGCGTTCCTGTTCCCCGGCCTGGAGGCCGAGTTCGCGCCGTCCGTGGACGCGCTGGCCCAGCGGTTCGGGCTGGACTGGCGTTCCGAGGCGCTGGTCGGCGACGTCGGCAGGCACGGGACGGGCGTGTTCCAGCTCGGACGGCTGCTGGACACCGTGCTGCGGCGGCTGGGCGTCCGCCCGGACGCCGTCGCCGGGCACAGCGTCGGCGAGTGGACCGCGATGGCGGCCGGGGGCATCCACTCCGCGCCGCAGGTCGACGCGTTCCTCGGCACGTTCGACCCGGACGCGCTGCGCGTGCCCGGCCTGGCGTTCGCGGTGCTCGGCGCTCCGGCGGCCAGGGTCCTCGCGGCGCTGGCGAACCAGCACGACGTGGTGCTGTCCCACGACAACGCGCCCAGCCAGTCGATGATCTGCGGACCGTCGGACGCGGTCGAGGCGCTGGTGCTGAAGTTCCGCGCGGACGGCGTGATCAGCCAGGTCCTGCCGTTCCAGTCCGGTTTCCACACGCCGATGCTCAAGCCCTACCTCGCGCCGATCCAGCGCGCGGCCGAGACCTACGACATCAACCCGGCGCACGTGCCGGTGTGGTCGGCCACCACCGCCACCGAGTTCCCGACCGACCCGGACGAGGTGCGCGACCTGTTCGTCCGGCACCTGCTGGAGCCGGTCCGGTTCCGGCCGATGGTCGAGGCCATGCACGCCGCCGGGTTCCGCGCGTTCGTGCAGCTCGGCGTCGGCCAGATGGGCTCGCTCGTCACGGACACGTTGCAGGGCAACGACAACCTGGTCGTGTCGACGCACTCGCCGCACCGCGACGGGCTCGACCAGGTGCGCCGCGTCGTGACCGCGCTGTGGGCGGACGGGGCCGAGCCGGACGTCAGCGCCCTGCTGCCGGGCCCGACGCCCCGACGTCGGACGCCGGTCCGGCTCGACCTCGGCGGCGCGCTCATCTCGCTCGACGCGCACACCCGGCTGCGGATGCCCGGCCAAGCGTCCGCTCTGGACAGTCTCGTGGACGGCTCCCCGCTGGCGGCCGAGTTGTCGTTGCTGCTGCGGGACACCGCGGACGTGGCCGCCGAACTGCTCACCGCCCGCAGGCCCGCGCCCGCGCCGACCCGGCTCGACAGCGTGCTGCGGGTGTCGGTCGACACCATGCCCTACCTGCTGGACCACTGCTTCTTCCAGCAGCGCCCCGGCTGGCCGGACCACGTCGACAGCTGGCCGGTCGTGCCCGCGACGACGGTGATCGGCCACCTGATGGCGTTCGCCGAGCAGGCCGCGCCCGGTCAGCGGGCCGTCGCGGTGCACGACGTGCGGCTCAGCCAGTGGATCACCGCCATCCCATCGGTCGACGTGCCGGTCAGCGTCGTGCCCGCCGGGGACGACCGGGTGCTCGCCTCGTTCGACGGCTACTCCCGCGCGGTCGTGGAGCTGGCACCGGACTTCCCGACCAGCGCGCCGCCGCCGTGGACGTTCACCGACGAGCGCACGCCGGACCTCACCGCGCGCGAGCTGTACGACGAGCGCTGGATGTTCCACGGTCCCCAGTTCCAGGGTGTCGAGGAGCTGACCGCGATCGGGGCGAAGCACGTGCGGGCCAGGCTCGTCACGCCCGCCGCGCCCGGCGCGCTGCTGGACAACGTGGGCCAGGTCCTCGGCTACTGGATCATGGCGTCGCTGCCCGACCGCACGACGGTGTTCCCCGTGGCGATCGGGCGGATCCGCTTCCACGGCGAGCACCCGGCCGCGGGCGAGCGGCTGGAGTGCCTGGTGCGCATCACGTCCGTGACCGACACCGCCCTGACCGCCGACATGCAGCTCGTGCACGACGGCCGGGTGTGGGCGGAGTTCGACGGCTGGTCGGACCGCCGGTTCGACAGCGACCCGAACATCCGCGCCAACGACCGCGCGCCCGGCCGCAACACGCTGTCCACCGTGGAGGACGGCGGCTGGACGCGCGTGCACGAGCGGTGGCCGGACCTCGCGACCCGCGAGCTGATCATGCGCAACCAGCTCGGCAGCGCGGAGCGCGAGCAGTACGACGCCGAGTCGCCGCGCGGCAAGCGGCAGTGGTTGCTCGGCCGGATCGCCGCGAAGGACGCCGTGCGGCGCTGGATGTGGGACCACGGCGAGGGCGAGGTGTTCCCCGCCGAACTCCTGCTGCGGGACGACGAGGTCGTGGGCGTGCACGGACGGGAAGCGCCGTCGCTGACCGTGTCGTCCGCCCACTGCCGGGAACTGGGCGTCGCCATCGCGCGACGCGGCCGGTGCGGCATCGCCGTCGAACCGGCGGACGACCCGGACGCCGAGGCCAAGGCCACCAGGGCCGCGGTGGCACAGGCGTTCGGCGCGCACCCCGTGGACGGCGCGGTCCACCAGGTGCGGTGCGCACGGATCGGCAACCCGCCGGGTCTGCCGACGAGGGAGTACATCGTGGCCTGGACGGCCGACGACGAACAGGAGAAGGACACATGAGCGTCGAAACCACCGCGCCGATCACCGAGGGCAAGGTCACCGAGGCCGTTGTGCTGAACGAGATCGCGGGCATGTTGCGGGTCCTGCTCGACGAGTACGGCCTGGACGACGTCGAGATCACCAGGGACACCAAGTTCCACGAGGACCTGGAGCTGGAGAGCATCGACCTGGTGTCGCTCTCGGCCGACCTCAAGGAGCGGTACGGCAACGAGGTCAACTTCGCCGAGTTCATCGCCGGGTTCGACCTGGAGGAGATCATCGCGATGACCGTGGGCCAGCTCGTGGACCACGTCGTGGTGTCGCTGCGCGCGGCGGCCCGCGGATGACCAAGATCCTCGCGGGCGACCTCGACACCCACGTGCAGCGCCTTCCCCCGACGATCCCGGTCGACGGCGAGGCGCCGGTCGTGGTGTTCATCCACGGCCTGCTCACCGACAGCCTGGCGAGCTACTACTTCACCCTCGGCCCGGCGTTCGCGGCGGCGGGCGTGGACGTGGTGATGTACGACCTGCGCGGGCACGGCAAGTCCGACCGCCCGGCGACCGGGTACCACCTGGAGCGGTTCGTGGCCGACCTGGTCGCGCTGCTGGACGCACTGGAGATCACCCGGCCGGTGCACCTGGTCGGCAACTCCTTCGGCGGCAGCATCGCGTTCGGGCTCGCGGCGGCGCACCCGGAGCGGGTGGCCACGGTGATCGCCATCGAGGCCGAACCGCCGGTCCAGGCGTGGACCGTGCGGATGGCCGAGGGGCTGGACCTGGCCAAGTCGCAGCTCACCCAGGACGCGGTGATCGACTGGATCGCGGTCAACAACGGCAAGCACACCGCCCGCCTCTCGCGGGCCGCGGGCAGGCTGCTCCAGGTCACCTCGATGCTGGAGGACATCCCCGTCAGCGACACGATCGCCGACGACCTGTCGGCGATCCGCTGCCCGGTGCTGGCGATCTTCGGCGCGGACTCGGGCCTGTCCCGGCAGGTGCCGTACTTCGAGTCGTACCTGTCGTCGTGCCGCACGGTCGTGCTGCCCGACCAGGGGCACTCGGTGCTGATCGAGCGCACCGACGAGACCCGCGACGCCATCCTCGGCTGGGTGCGCGACCACGCGTTGGGCCGCGTCGGGTGAGCCGGTTCCTGTTCGTGGTCCCCCCGCTGGTCGGGCACGTGAACCCGACCCTCGGCGTGGCCGCGGAACTGGTCGAGCGCGGCCACGAAGTCGCCTGGGCCGGCCACCACGAGGCGATCGGCAAGCTCGTCGGCCCGGACGCGCGGGTGTTCGGCTGCGCGTCGCCGGAACTCGTGCCGCGCGCCGCCGACCTGACCGGGCCCGCCGCGTTCCGCTTCCTGTGGCAGGACTTCCTGCTGCCGCTGGGAGAGGCCATGCGGCCGGGTGTCCGCACGGCGATCAAGGCGTTCCAGCCGGACGTGGTGGTGTGCGACCAGCAGGCCGTCGCGGGCGCGCTGGTCGCCGACGAGCTGGGCCTGCCGTGGATCACCTCGGCCACCACGTCCGCGGAGCTCGTCGACCCGCTGTCGGGGATGCCGAAGGTGAAGGCGTGGCTGACCGAGCGGATCGACTCGCTGCGCGACGGCCGGACCGGGCCGGACCCGAGGATGTCGCCGCACGGCATCCTCGCGTTCACCACCCGCGAGCTGCTCGGGCCCGTCGACCTGCCGCACGACGACGTGTGGCTGGTCGGCCCCTCCATCGTCGCGCGACCGTCCACGACGGACTTCCCGTGGGAGTGGCTGACCCATCGGCCGACGGTGCTCGTGAGCCTCGGCACGGCGAACGCCGACGCGGGCCACCGGTTCCTCGCCCAGGCCGCGCAGGCGTTGGGGCGCATGGACGTCCGGGCCGTCGTGGTGGACCCCGACGGGTCGCTGAGCGAGGTCGCGGACAACGTCCTGGTGCGACGGCACGTCCCGCAGCTCGACTTGCTCCCGCGGGTGGACGCCGTCGTCTGCCACGCGGGGCACAACACCGTCTGCGAGACCCTGTGGCACGGCGTCCCCCTGGTCGTCGCGCCCATCCGCGACGACCAGCCGATCGTCGCCGGCCAGGTCGTCGACGCGGGCGCGGGCGTGCGCGTCCGCTTCTCCCGCGCCACCTCGGCCCACCTGGAAGACGCCGTCACGGCGGTGCTCGACGACGCGAACGGCCACCGCAAGGCGGCCGGGGCGGTCGGCGACTCGTTCCGCGCGGCAGGCGGCGCACCCCGCGCCGCGGACCACCTCGAGAAGGTCTGAGGCACACGATGTCCGGCTCTTTCGGCACACTGCTGTCGTACGCGAAACCGCACCGCGGGGTGCTGCTCTCGACCCTCGCGCTGACGCTGCTGGCCAGCGCGTGCGGCCTGGCCCAACCGCTGGTGGCGCAGGACGTGCTGACCGCGCTCGGCACCGGCGGGAGCGTGGCGGGCCCGATCGCGCTGCTCACCGCGCTGCTGCTCACGGGGGCGGCGCTGACCGGGGCCACGGCGTGGCTCCAGCAGCGGACGTCGGAGAGCGTCGTCCGCGACGTCCGGCGCGGGCTGGTGTTCCGGCTGATCCGGCTGCGGGTGCCGGAACTGGACCGGCGGCCACCGGGCGACCTGATCGCGCGGGTCACGTCGGACAGCACGCTCTTGCAGAGCGCGGCCACCGAGGGCCTGATCATGGTGGTCAACGGGGCGTTGACGCTGGTCGGCGCGATCGTGCTGATGGGGACGCTGCACCTCGGGCTGCTGGGCGTGACGCTGCTGGTGCTGGTGGCCGTGGCCGCGGTCCTGACGCTCGTGCTGCCCCGCATCCGGCAGGCCGTGGCCCGCGCGCAGGACTCCGTGGGCGCGATCGGCGCGACGCTGGACCGGACGCTGGGCGCGGCCCGCACGGTGAAGGCGAACGGGGCCGAGGACCGCGAGACGGCGCTGGCCGAGGACGCGGTCGACGAGGCCTACCGGGCCGGGCTCGTGGGCGCCCGCTACGCGGCGGTCGTGAGCGTGGTGTCCGGGGCGTCCATCCAGGGCGCGTTCCTGGCCGTGCTCGGGTTCGGCGGGATGCTGGTCGCCTCGGGCGACCTCTCCGCCGCGTCGCTGATCGCGTTCCTGCTCTACGTGTTCTTCCTGGCCGGACCGCTCGCGGCGCTCGTCGGCGGGGCCAGCAAGATGCAGCAGGGGCTCGGCGCGGTGGGGCGGATCGAGGAGGTCCGCGAGATGCCGATCGAGGACGACGTGGCCGCGCTGGTCGCGCTGCCCGACGGCGGGACGCCCCCGGCCGTCGAACTCCGGGACGTCCACTTCTCCTACCCCGGCCGCACCCCCGCGTTGAAGGGCGTCTCGTTCACCGTCCCCGGCGGCACGCAGGCCGCGCTGGTGGGGCTCTCCGGCGCGGGCAAGACGACGATGTTCGCGCTGCTGCAACGGTTCTACGACCCCGCGGAGGGCGCGGTCCTGCTCGACGGGATCGACGTCGCGACCCTGACGCGGGCCGAGGTGCGGCGGCGGATCGCGTACGTGGAGCAGGACGCGCCCGCGATGGCCGGGACCATCCGGGACAACCTGCTCTACGCCGCTCCCGACGCCGCCGAGGCCGACATCGCCGAGGCCCTCCGCGTCACCTGCCTGGACACCCTGGTCGACGGGCTGGCCGACGGGCTGGACACGCCCGTGGGCCCGCGCGGCGTCACGCTGTCCGGCGGCGAGCGGCAACGGCTGGCCATCGCGCGGGCGTTGCTGCGCAAACCGCAGGTGCTGCTGCTGGACGAGGCGACGGCCCAGTTGGACGCCCGCAACGAGCAGGCGTTGCGCGACGCGGTGACGCAGGCGGCCCGGCGGTGCACCGTGATCCTCATCGCACACCGGCTGTCGACGGTGACCGAGGTGGACCAGATCGTGGTGCTGGAGCACGGGGTCGTGCGCGCGCGGGGCACGCACCGGTCGCTGGTGGACGACGACTCGCTCTACCGCGAGCTGGCGTCGACCCAACTGCTTGCCGATGCTATGGAATAGTCGCGGGAGTGCCCGTACGCAAACCGCTGGTGCTCGCCATCTGCTGCATGAGCCTGTTCATCGTGGGGCTGGACGCCACGATCGTGAACCTGGCCCTCCCGTCGATCCGCGCCGAGCTGGGCGCGTCCGTGACCGGGCTCCAGTGGACGGTGGACGCCTACACGCTGGTGATCGCGGCCCTGCTCGTGCTGTCCGGCTCGACGGCGGACCGGCTGGGCAGGCGGCGGACGTTCCAGGTGGGGCTGGTGCTGTTCAGCATCGGGTCGCTGCTGTGCAGCATCGCCTCGACCGTGGGCCTGCTGATCGCCGCGCGCATGGTCCAGGCGGTGGGCGGCTCCATGCTGAACCCGGTGGCCATGTCGATCATCACCAACACGTTCACCGAGAAGCGCGAGCGGGCCAGGGCCATCGGCGTCTGGGGCGGGGTCGTCGGGCTGTCGATGGCGGCGGGCCCGCTGGTCGGCGGCGCGCTGGTCGAGACGATCGGCTGGCGGTCGATCTTCTGGCTGAACGTCCCGGTCGGCGTGCTGGCCGTGGTGCTGACGGCCCTGTTCGTGCCGGAGTCGCGCGCCGACCGGCCCCGCAGGCTGGACCCGGTCGGGCAGCTCCTGGTGATCCTGATCCTCGCGGGCACGGTGTTCGGGATCATCGAGGGCCACGGCAAGGGGTGGACGTCACCGCTGATCATCGGCTCGTTCGCCGTGGCCGTGCTGTCGCTGCTCGCCCTGCTGCGCTACGAGCCCCGCCGTGAGGACCCGCTGCTGGACCTGCGCTTCTTCCGCAGCGTGCCGTTCTCCGGCGCGACCGTGATCGCCGTCTGCGCGTTCGCCTCGCTCGGCGGGTTCCTGTTCCTGAACAGCATCTACCTCCAGGAGACCCGCGGGTTCTCCGCGCTGCACGCCGGGCTGCTGACGCTGCCGATGGCCGCCATGACGGCGGTGTTCGCGCCGATCTCGGGCCGCATCGTCGGCACGTGGGGCGCCCGCGTGCCGCTGGTGATCGCCGGGATCGGTCTGGCGGTCGCCGGGGTGCTGCTCACGACGCTCACCCCGACGACCCCGATCGCGCTGCTGGTCACGGCCTACGCCGCGTTCGGGATCGGGTTCGGGATGGTCAACGCCCCGATCACCAACACCGCCGTGTCGGGGATGCCCGTGGCGCAGGCCGGGGTGGCGGCCGCCATCGCGTCCACCAGCCGCCAGGTCGGGGCGGCGCTGGGCGTGGCGGTGCTCGGGGCGTTCGCCGGGAGCGCCGCCGGGTTCTGGATCATCGCGGCCTGCGGCGTCGCCGTGGGCGCGCTGGGGCTGGCCACGACGAGTCAGAGGGCGTTGAAGTCCGTGCTGTAGAAGACCTTCTGGTCCGGCCGGGTGCGCGCCACGTGCAGCATCGCCAGGCCGAGCTTCTCGGTGGTCGTGGTGGCCTTGGGCATCAGCTTGTTCAGCAGCGGGTAGACCGTGCCGAAGACGTTGTAGGTGACGCGCATCCACCGGTGCGGCGACGAGACGCCGTGCAACGGCTGGATGTAACCGGGCCGGAAGGCGTAGCCGTGCAGCGGCAGGGCGATGACGTCGTTCTCCGTCTTGCCCTTCACGCGGGCCCACATCTGCTTGCCCTTCTCCGTGCTGTCCGTGCCCGCACCGGAGACGTAGACGAACGTGGAGCCGGGGTTGACCTCCGCCAAGGTGCGAGCGGCGGCGAGCGTGTAGTCGTAGGTGATCCGGGTGTACTCCGGCTCCTTCATGCCGACCGAGGAGACGCCCAGGCAGAAGAAGCAGGCGTCGTACCCGGTCAGCTGCTCGCGGACCGACGAGAAGTCGGCGAAGTCGCCGTGCACCAGCTCGGTCAGCTTCTCGTGCGACCGCCCGAGCGGCCTGCGCCCGACGACCAGCACCGACTCCACGTCCGACGCGACCAGGCACTCCCGGAGGACGCCCTGGCCGACCATGCCACTGGCTCCGAACACGATCACCTTCATGCGCGGAGGCTAGCGCCGTCCCCCCACCGGCGCGACGCCGCGGTCAGAGCAGGGTCAGCTGGGCCTGGTCCACGCCGCGCTGCGTGGGCACGCCCAGTGGGAGCGCGCCGTCCGGCCAGCGGGCCTCGCCGTCGCCGGGGACGCCGGTGGCCTCGCGGTTCGGCTTGGGGGCCAGGCCGTGGCGGCGGAGCAGCGGGCGCAGGCGGGCGGCCAGCCACGTGCGGTAGCGCTGGTCCGCGTAGCTGCCCGAGCCGTAGAGGTTGCGGTAGCCGTCCAGCAGGTCCGGGTGCTCGCGCAGGAGCCAGCGGGCGAACCACTCGCGGGAGCCGGGCCGCAGGTGCAGCGCCAGCGCGGTCACGCCGGTGGCCCCGGCGGCGGCGATCCGGCCGATCAGCTCGTCCAGCTGCTCCTTCGAGTCGGTCAGCGCGGGCAGCACCGGGGCGATGAAGACGCCGCACGGCAGGCCCGCGTCCCGTACCCGGCGAATCAAGTCGAGACGGGCCTGGGGGCTCGGCGTGCCCGGTTCCAACGACTGCTGGAGGTCGCGGTCGAGCAGGGCGAGCGAGACGCCCACGCCCACCGACACGGACTTGGCCGCCTCGGTCAGCAGGGGCAGGTCGCGCGCGAGGACCGTGCCCTTCGTGAGGATGGAGAACGGCGTCCCCGAGTCGGCCAGCGCCTTGATGATCCCCGGCATCAGCTGGTACCGGCCCTCGGCCCGCTGGTACGGGTCCGTGTTCGTGCCCATCGCCACGTGCTCGCGCTGCCAGCGCGGCGACCGCAGCTGCCGGGTGAGCACCTGCGGGGCGTTGATCTTGACCACGACCTGGGTGTCGAAGTCGTGCCCGGCGTCCAGGTCCAGGTAGGTGTGGCTGTTGCGGGCGAAGCAGTTGTGGCTCACGACGCCGTTCGCGACGAAGTCGCCGGTGCCCGTGGTGATGTCGTAGAGGGTGCGCTCCTCGCCGAGCGCCTCGATGGCCACGACCGCCACGGCCGTGTCGAGCGCCGCGCCCTCCAGCGCGGCGACCGAGCGCGCCGGGTCTACGACCTGGCAGAACCGCAACGCCTCCGGCGCACCGCCCCGGACCCTGGTCACGCCGTCCTCGACCGTGCAGTCGAAGTCGAGCCGCTTGAGCCCGAGCACGACCGAGTCGACGATCGGGTGGTCGGTGCGCAGCCGCAGCACCCCGTCCGCGCACCACCCGGCCGCGTCGAACACCCCGGCCAGGAACCCCTTGGTCCACTCCTCGCCCGGCACGACCGGCCACTCGATCCGGTCCGGGTCCGCCGCCGCGTACCGCTCGGCCCGGTCCAGCGCCGCCGGCTCGGTCGTCAGGCCGCCGCGCACCACGCCCCACAGGTAGCCGCTGCGGTACTCCGGCGTCTCGGCCGGACCCTCGGCGACCCCGCCGACGCCCACCAGCAGGTCGCCGACGACGAGCCGGTCGCAGTCGCCCGACCCGACGTGCCGCCACCCCTCGGTGCCGAGGTACCGGTGGTCGCCGCTGGACACCAGCTCGGTGCCGTCCGCCAGCGTCACACGGAACGCCTGCCTCACCGTCTGCCAGTGCGCGAGGACGGTCGTGCGCGTGTACCGCCCGCCACGGGTGCCGCACACCTCGTCGCCGACCTCCAGGTCGGCCATCGCCCGGACGCCCCCGTCGGCGAGCAGGACCGGCGTGTCGCCGTCGAGGCAGTAGGTGCAGCCGTGCGTGCAGCCGCGATAGGGGTTGACGGTCCACTTGAACGGCATGGGGGACGCGCCCGCGACCTTGTTCAGCACCGACTTGGCGTGCACCTCGTGGAAGACCACGTCGGCGAACTCCGGAGTTCGTACGCTGCGCACGAGTCCCGGCAACCCCGGTAGCGCCTGCTGTGGTGCCGCCCCGTCCTTCTGACCGTCCCATCGCATGCCACCCATTCGAACACGTGTTCGAACGGCCGTCAATCGAAGGAGCACCCTTGTCGCTGTTGGACGTGGTCCTGGTCCCCTTCAGCACGCCCGCCCTCACGTTCGCGGGCGCCACCACCACCTGGGGCGAGGTGTTCGGGTTCGTCACGGGCGCGCTCTGCGTGTGGCTGGTCGCGCGGCAGAACGCCTGGAACTGGCCCATCGGCATCCTGAACAACCTGGCGTTCCTGGCGCTGTTCGCGACCAGCGGCCTCTACGCCGACTCCGGGCTCCAGGTCGTCTACCTGGGACTCGCGCTCTACGGGTGGTGGTCGTGGCTGCGCGGCGGCGAGGAGCGGACGCCGTTGCCGGTCAGCCGCACGACCCCGCCGCAGTGGCTCTGGCTGGGGGTCGCGGGCGTGGTGCTGACGGGGCTGCTGGTGTGGATCCTGTCCGCGTACACCACGTCCACGGTGCCGTGGGCGGACGCGGTGACGACCGTGCTCTCGCTGCTGGCCACGTGGGGGCAGACGCGCAAGAAGGTCGAGTCGTGGTGGCTGTGGATCGCGGCCGACGTGATCTACGTGCCCCTCTACGCCTACAAGGACCTGTGGCTGACGGCGATCCTCTACCTGGGCTTCATCGCCCTCTGCGTGCTCGGGCTGCGGTCGTGGACGCGGGCGCTGCGCGAGGACCTGGTGGCGGCATGACGACGTTCCGCCACGCCTTGGTGCTCGGCAAGTTCTACCCGCCGCACGCGGGCCACCACCACCTCGTCCGCACGGCCGCGGCCCGCAGCGAGCGCACGACCGTCGCGGTGCTCGGGTCCAGTGTGGAGTCCATCCCGCTCGCCGACCGGGTCGCCTGGCTGGCGGCCGAGCACGCCGACGACCCCGGCGTGGTGGTGATCGGCGACCTGGACGACCACCCCATGGACTTCGAGGACGACGCGATCTGGGAACTCCACGTGGGCGTGACCAGGTCGGCGCTGGCCCGGCGGGCGATCCTGGACGGCGACCCGGCCCTGGCCCCGGTGGACGCCGTGTTCTCCAGCGAGGCCTACGGCGACGAGCTGGCGAAACGCCTGGGGGCCGAGCACGTGCCCGTGGACCCGGCCCGGTCGGCGCACCCCGTCTCGGGGACCGCCGTACGCGCCGACCCGGTGGCGAACTGGCGCCACCTGGCCCCGGCCACCCGGCGCGGGCTGGCCGCGCGGATCGTCGTCGTGGGCGCGGAGAGCAGCGGCACGACCACGCTGTCCCGCGCGCTGGCCGACGCGCTCGCCACGCCGTGGGTCGCGGAGTACGGGCGTCGGCACACCGAGCTGAAGCTGGCCGCCGCCAAGGCGTTCGACCCCGAGGCGACCCTCGACGGTCTGGTGTGGACGCTCGGCGACTTCGTGGACGTCGCGCTGCGCCAGCAGGCGGACGAGGACGCGGCGGTCGAAGGCCCGGTGCTGGTGTGCGACAACGACGCCTGGGCCGCGACCGTGTGGGGCCACCGCTACCTCGGCGCGCCGCACCCCGCCATCGCGCCGAACGCCCGGAAACCCGCGCTGTACCTGCTCACCGACCCCACCGGCGTGCCGTTCGAGCAGGACGGGTGGCGCGACGGCGAGCCGCTGCGCGAGTGGATGACCGAGCTGTTCACCGCGGGCCTCACCGACCGCGGCGTGCCGTGGCGGCTGGTCACCGGGACGCCGGGGGAACGGCTCGCGCAAGCGGTTGCGGCCGTGGCGGAAGCGCTTGCGGGCCACTTCCGGTTCGCCGACCCCAAGGAGGCCCCTAGACGGTGACGACCACCTGGTCCAGGGACTTGCGCACGAGGTTCGGCACGACGCAGTCGTCGGCCGGGTAGCCGATCGGGATGACGGCGAACGCCTTCTCGTTGCGCGGGCGGTTCAGCACCTCGCCGAGGAACTTCATCGGCGAGGGGGTGTGCGTGAGCGCCGAGAGACCGGACAGGTGCAGCGCGGTCAGCAGCATCCCGACGGCGATGCCGACCGATTCGTCGACGTAGTAGTGCTTGCGCGTGCTGCCGTCGTCCTCCAGGTAGAACCGCTGCTGGAACACGACCACCAGGTGCGGGGCGTCGGTCAGGTGCGGCTTGTGGTCGTCCGTCCCGAGTGGACGGAGGGCGTCGAGCCACTGCTCGCCGAGCCTGCCCGCGTAGGAGATCCGCTCCTCCTCCTCGGCGGCGGCCCTGATCCGCGCCCGCACCTCGGGGTCCTTGACCACGACGAACGTCCACGGCTGCTGGTGCGCGCCGCTGGGCGCGGTGGCGGCGACCGCGATGGCGTTGAGCACCAGCTGGTCGGGCACGGCCTCCGACGAGAACATCCGCACGGTGCGGCGCTCGTTCATCCGCTCCCGCAGGTCCGCCGAGGCGCGCAGGGCCTCCTCGAACGGCATCCGCGCCGGGCGGTACGGGACCGGGTCGAAGTCGAGGCCGTGGTTGGGGGTCCAGTGCGTCGTGGTCACGCTCCGAGTGTGACCCGAGGAGACGGCGGAGCAGAACCCCTGTTCGGCGAACCGTCCGGATATCGGGCACCCCAGCCGTCGTGAATGATGTGCGCCGTGGACGACAAGCTGCCGACCGGACGGCGTCGACGCCGAGCCCACCCGACCACCGGCCACGGCCATGGTCACGGTCACGGCCACGGCCCGGCGGAACCGGCGTCGAGACAGGTCCGACGGCTGCTGCTGATCCTGCTGGTGCCGCTCGTGCTGGCGACCGTGGTCGGCGCGCTGCTGCTCTACCCGTTCGGCGTGGACCAGAAGACCGGGGCGGCGCTCGGCCTGCACCAGAAGCCGGTCAAGGCCGACGTGACGGCCGTGGTCGCCGGGTCCTGCGGCGGGCAGATCGGCACGGGCGAGTGTCTGCTGGTCACGGTGACGATGAGCGACGGCGCCGCGGCCGGGAAGTCGATCACCGTGCCGGTGCCGAACGAGCCCGCCACGCCCAAGTTCACCGTGGGTGACGCGGTGGTGCTCGCCTACTCCGGGGCGGACCCGGCCAGCCCGCAGTCCTACCAGCTCGTGGACTTCCAGCGCGGGCTGCCGCTGGCCCTGCTCGCGGTGCTGTTCGCGCTGGCCGTGCTGCTGCTGGGGCGCTGGCAGGGGTTGGCGGCGCTGGGCGCGCTGGTGCTCAGCTTCGTGGTGCTGATCCTGTTCGTGCTGCCCGCGATCCTGGCCGGGGAGAACCCGCTGCTGGTGGCGGTGGTCGGCGCCGGGCTGATCATGTTCATCGTGCTGTACCTGACACACGGGCTGACCGCGCGCACCACGACGGCGGTGCTCGGCACGCTGGTCAGCCTCGCGATCATCGGCGGGCTCGGCGCGGTGTTCTCGGCGTTCGCCAAGCTCACGGGCCTGGACGACGACACGGCGAACCTCGTCGCGCTGCTCGGCCACGGCATCGACACCCGAGGGCTGCTGCTGGCGGGAGCGCTGATCGGCGCGCTGGGCGTGCTGGACGACGTGACGGTCACCCAGACCAGCTCGGTGTGGGAGCTGCGCCGGGCGAACCCGTCGCTGAGCACCCGCCAGCTGTACGCGGCGGGCCTGCGGATCGGCCGCGACCACATGTCGTCCGTGGTGAACACGCTGGTCATGGCCTACGCGGGCGCCGCGCTGCCGTTGCTGCTGTCGTTCTCGCTGTCCGGGCGCGGCCTCTTCGAGATCTTCACCGCGCAGCAGGTGGCGCAGGAGGTCGTGCGGACGCTGGTCGGCAGCATCGGCCTCGTCGCGGCCATCCCGGTGACCACGGCGCTGGCCGCGATCGTCGCCTCACGGGAGCCCGCGCCCGCCGTGGAGGCCGTCGCGGAGTCCACAGTGGAGGACGTCGTCGAGGAGCCGGAACCCGAACCGGTCGCCCCGCCGAGGCGGAGGCGACCGGTGGCGGCCCGGCTGTCCGGCGACCTCTACACCGGGTACCACCCGGACAAGGGGCCGTGGACCCGGCCTCAGTGAGCGAGCAGCTCCAGCACGAGCGCGAGGGTCGCGGGCACCGTCTGCACGAAGAGGATCTTCTTGCTGGCGGTCAGCGCGCCGTAGATCCCGGCGATCATGACGCACACCAGGAAGAACACGGCGAACTGGAACGACGTGGTGCCGTCGGCGATCAGCGCGTAGACCAGACCGGCGCCGAGGAAGCCGTTGTAGAGGCCCTGGTTCGCGCCGAGGGTCTTCGTCTCCTTCGCGAACTCCGCGGTCAGGCCGAAGGCCTTCTGCCCCCGCGGCCCGTCCCAGAGGAACATCTCCAGCACGAGGATGTAGAAGTGGATGATCGCCACCAGGCCGATCAAGATGTTCGCCGCGATCTGCACGGAGTCCTCCAGGGTCGAGCGGCGGTAGCCGCGTGCGCTGGCCCGTATCGTGGCAGCGAGTGCGCGCCACGGCTCGCCCCGGTGCCCCGATAGGGGGTTAGGGGCAGCGAAGTCAGGGGTGTTCGCGCAGGCCGGCCGGTCGGGTCGTCGGGGTGCATGGCGGATACTGGGGTCGTGGCACGTGGCAGGAACACCCCGCAGACGCTGAGCGAGCAAGTCGACTCCGGCACCGCCGAGCTGTCCCCGGACCCGGACCGGCCGAACGCGTGGCTGCTGCGGCTCAACGGCACGGCCCAGTCCCACGTGGACCTGGACGACCCGACGCACCTGGAGTTCGAGTACGTCCAGCGCCTCGGCCACGTCGTCGACCTGCTGGCCCCCACGGGCAAGCCGGTGCGCGCCCTGCACCTGGGCGGCGGCGGGTTCACGCTGCCCCGCTACATCGCCGCGACCAGGCCGCGGTCGACCCAGCAGGTCGTGGAGATCGACACCGCGCTGATCGAGCTGCTGCGCCGCGTGCTGCCGCCGGACAAGAACGCGCGCATCCGGATCCGCAACGGCGACGCGCGCGAGGTCATGTCCCGCGCGCCGAGCGGGACGTTCGACCTCGTCGTGAGCGACGTGTTCTCCGGCGCGCGCACCCCGGCGCACCTGACGTCGATCGAGTTCGTCCGCGACGCCGCCCGCACGATGGTCCCGACCGGCGTCTACGCGTCGAACATCGGCGACGGCAACGCGCTCGTGTACGCCCGCGCCCAGGCCGCGACCGTGGGGGCGGTGTTCGAGCACGTCGCCGTGATCGCCGAGCCCGGCGTGTTCCGCGGCCGCCGGTTCGGCAACCTGATCGTCGTCGGCTCGCACGTCGAGCTGCCGATCGAGCAGCTGGTCCGGCGCACGGCGGGCGACCCGTTCCCCGGCCGCGTGGAGCACGGGCGGCAGCTGGAGAAGTTCGTCGGCGGCGCGCGCCCGACCACGGACGCGACCGCCACCCCCTCCCCCAGCCCGCCGCCGGGGACGTGGGGCCTGCCCGCCGAGTGACTAGTGCGGGTACTCCGCCGGCCGGTGCTGGAAGGCGAGGATCGCGGGGTTGCGGATCACGCCGTCGCCGATCTCGATCGCCCGCCGGATGGTCTCGTCGGCCTCCCACGAGGCCGGGCCCTCCAGCACGGTCCGCAGGTGCGGGAGCAGCGCCTCGCTGATCTCCCAGCTCGCCGAGTTCCACAGGTGCGACGGGCTGTGGTCGACGGCGTAGTAGGTGACCTGCTCGCCCACCACGAACGTCGGCGCGGCGAACGTCGTCGGCCGCGCCCAGCTGAAGCCCATGCCCTCGTCGCACGACACGTCGACGATCAGCGTGCCGGGGGCGAGCGTGGGCAGGTCGTCCTCGATCAGGAACGTCAGCGGCGACGCGGTGTCCTGGAGCACGCAGTTGACGATGATGTCGTGGCCCGCCAGGAACTCCGCGAGCGGCTTGCGGCCGTCCTCGGTGTCCGCGTGGCTGCGGCGGGGGTCCTCGTCGTCGTGGTCGAACTGCACCATGACCGCCGACGGGATCGGCGAGCTGACCGCCGTGACGCCGCGGTTGGTGAGCACGTGGACGTCGTGGACGCCGAGCGCGTTCAACGCCGTGACCGCGCCGCGGGCGGTGGCGCCGAAGCCGATCACCACGGCGCGCAGCCGACGGCCGTAGTCGCCGGTCGAGCCGACCTGCTCCAGCGCGTGCAGCACCGAGCAGTACCCGGCCAGCTCGTTGTTCTTGTGGAACACGTGCAGGCCGAACGAGCCGTCGCTGGTCCAGTGGTTCATCGCCTCGAACGCGATGAGCGTCAACCGGTGGTCGATGGCGGTCTGGGTCAGCTTCTCGTCCTGCACGCAGTGCGGCCAGCCCCACAGGACCTGCCCGGCGCGCAACTCCGCGACGTCACCCGGCAGCGGTTTCGCCAGCAGCACGACGTCGCACTCGGCGATCAGCTCCTCGCGCGTGCGCAGGCCCGCGACCTGCGACGCGAGGCGCTCGTCGGACACGCCGAACCGCTCGCCGTAGCCCTTCTCGAGGTAGATCCGGGCCCGCACGTCCGGGTCGATGCGGTCGACGTGCAACGGGTGGATCGGCAGTCTCCGCTCGTTCTCCTTGCTCGACCGAGCAATGACCCCGAGAGTGAGCAGGTCCACGTGGAGCCCCGATTCGCCTGACGATCACGCCGCATTCGCATGGCTCTTGACCAGCAGATATCCGGCGACACCGACCGTACTCCCTTTTCCGCCCGCCACCCGACGGCGGAATTCCCGGAGGACGCGAACCGGCGGACACGGTGGCGCCCGCCGGTTCCCGTCCTCTCGACTAGCAGCGGCCGAGGTCCTCCCACTGCGCGGTCAGCCCCGGTTCGGACCCCTGGGTCCACCAGCGGGCCCGCCACAGGTGCTGGGTGTGCGTGACGCGCGCGTTCTCCAGGTAGACGCTCTCCCACTTCCACGCGGGGACGCCCGCGCAGCCGACCGGGGTGCCCGGAGTCGTCGTCGTGGTGGTCGTGGTCGTCGTGGTGGTGGTCGTCGTGGTCGTCGTCGGCGTGCCGCCGCAGTCGCCCACGAGGTTGTCGACGAACCGCACGCCGGACGACCGGTAGCCCGCCGCGTTCGCGGCAGCGGCCGCGGGCGTGAGCACCTGGTTCTTCGCGTAGTAGACCCAGTCGGCCTGCTCCAGGTACGTGGCCAGGCCGCCGTTGTGGCCCGCGAGGTCGATGAACCACTGGTTGAAGTTCAACGACATCGCCTGCCGCGGGTACACGTCGAACGGCCCCGACCGGTCGTGGTCCGCGACCAGGACGCCGTCGATGTAGTACTTCACGTGCCCGTCCGCGACCGTGGACACCACGTCGTGCCAACCGTCCACACTGGACCGCTGGCTGTTGCTCTTGTTCTTCGACACCCACGGTTCCAGCTGGTAGGTGTTCCAGC
Source organism: Umezawaea sp. NPDC059074 (assembly GCF_042738955.1). Lineage (NCBI taxonomy): Bacteria > Bacillati > Actinomycetota > Actinomycetes > Pseudonocardiales > Pseudonocardiaceae > Umezawaea > Umezawaea sp. NPDC059074. Next base: position 129,038 of record NZ_JBHYHC010000001.1, on the reverse strand, counting down.
TGGTCTGGTAGTTGATCGGCCCGGTCTCGCCCCACCCGCCGTTGGGCAGGTACTCGGAGAAGTCCAGCTCGCTGTACAGCGGGTCGTTGTCGTAGCGCAGCGGGCTGATCGTGAAGAACGTCTGGTTCACGTGGTCGCCGTCCGGCCCGCTGGTCGGCGCGTCGGAGAACCGGATCCGGCTGGCGTACGTGCCCTCCAGGAACCGCCGTTCCCCTTGCAGGACCTCGGTGTGCTTGGTGCCCGAGGACGTGCCGTCGGTCGACGACGCCAGCTGCATCACCTTGTCGCCGTTGACCGTCGGGAACGTGACGTTCTCCGGGGCCCACGTCGCGCCCGGCACGCCGGGACCGCCCGCGTTCGACCGGACCTGCCAGCCGTGCGCGCCGAGGTTGCCGTCGGTGTGGGACGTGTAGTTGAAGTCGTCGAACAGGACACCGCACGCCGCTGCCGCCGCGCCGCTGGTGCCTCCCGCGGTGATCAGCGAACCGACCACCACCGCGGCGGCCATCGCCGCACCCGCCACGCGCACCCTCACCCCGCGCCCCATCAGGCACGCTGCCAGAGGGCGGGGGTGAGCGGCGGTTCCCAGCTGACGATCGCCGTGTGCTGCTGGAGGCAGCGGTAGGTCGCGCCGCCGTAGGTGACCTGCGCGCCGACCGCGTAGAACGTGCCGGGCGCCCACGTGCCGCTCGCCGGTGGTGGCGGGTTCGTGCCGCAACTGCCCGAGCCGATGTCGTCCTTGAACCGCACACCGGACGACCGGAAACCCGCGGCGTTCGCGACGGCCGTGGACGGCGACAGCACCTGGTCCTTGGCGTAGTAGACCCAGTCCACCTGCTGGAGGTAGGTGCTCGTGCCGCCGCTGTGGCCAGCGGTGTCGATGAACCACTGGTTGAAGTTCAACGACATCGCCTGCCGCGGGTACACGTCGAACGGCCCGGAGCGGTCGTGGTCCGCGACGAGCGCGCCGTCGATGTAGTACTTCACGTGGCCCGCGGACACCGTGGAGACGACCGTGTGCCAGCCGTTGATGCTGCGGCGCTGGCTGTTGTTCTTGTTCTCCGCGTACCAGGGGTCGGGCGTGTAGGTGTGCCAGCTCGTCTGGAAGTTGATCGGCCCGGCCTCGCCCCACCCGCCGTTGGGCAGGTACTCGGAGAAGTCCAGCTCGCTGTAGATCGGGTCGTTGTTGTAGCGCAGCGGGCTGATGGTGAAGAAAGTCTGGTTCACGTGGTCGCCGTCGGCCCCGCTCGCGGGCGCGTCGGAGAACCGGATGCGGCTGGCGTAGGTGCCCTCGAGGAACCGCCGGTTCCCCTGCACGATCTCCGTCTGCGTGGTGCCCGCGCCGGTCCCGTTCGTGGACGCCGCCAGCTGCATGACCTTGTCGCCGTCGGACGTCGGGAACGTGATGCCCTCCGGCGCCCACCGGGCTCCGGGCACGCCGGGACCGCCCGCGCTCGACCGGACCTGCCAGCCGTGCGCGCCGAGGTTCCCATCGGTGTAGGAGGAGTAGGAGAAGTCGTCGAACAGCGCGCCGCAGGCGGCTGCGGCGGCGGGAGCCCCGGTCGCGGGGGTGACCCCCACCGCGACCATCGTCAGTGCGGACACGGCCGCGGCTGCGGCCGTGGTCAATCTCGTGCTCGATCGCGACATGAGCGTCTGCTCTCTGGGTGGGGACGGGGAGAACCGCGGCGACCGGTGACCCGTTTACCACTGGTTCGGAAACAGGTCCCCCAGGAGCAAAGTGGTCTACCTCACAGGTAAAGTCAAGAGGTCTAGACCGATTATCTGCCTGCGGTTCTCAGGTTCCGGGCACCACCGAAGAGGTAATACCACTGGTCACTTTCCAACGGGCTGAACACCTCAACCAGTTGCTACGATGCGGAGGGCGCAACGGGAGGGAGCCTGCGGTGCGGCGAACAGAGGTACGGGAGCGGTTGCGCGAGCTCATCGGCCAACGGCAACCGGGCGAGGTCATGCCGTCCGAGCGCGCCCTCAGCGAGGAGTTCGGCGTCTCCAGGCCGACCCTCCGCGCGGCCATGGACGACCTGGCCAGGGACGGCCTGCTGGTCCGCGAACACGGCAGGGGCACCTTCACCGGCACCAGGAAGATCAGCCAGGAACTCACCCCCACCACGCCGGGCGACTTCACCGTCCCCCCGGCCGAAGGAACGTGGTTCAGCAAGGTCGTCGACTTCCGCGTCGAACCGGCGGGCGCCCGCCTGGGCCAACGCCTGGAGGTCTCCCCCAGCCACGACCTCCTGACGGTGACCAGGGTCCGGATCGTCGAGGCGTCCCCCATGGCGATCGAACGCATCCTCATCCCGAACCCCCTGGTCCCCGGCATCACCCCGGAGGACTTCGAGTCGGGCTCCCTCTACGAACTGCTGCGCATGCGCTACGAGATCGTGGCCACCACAGCCGTCCAGATCACCGAACCGACCGTCACCGACGCCGACGAGGCCGAGTTGCTCGGCGTCCCCCAATACGCCCCGGCCCTCCTGTTCGAACGCACGACCCGAGACGCCACCGACCACGTCTTCGAGTACACGAGGTCCATCTACCGAGGCGACCGCTACCGCATCACCTCCCACCTGCGCTTCGACCGCACGTCGGGCTGACCCGGCCGGGGCGGCGCGCTTCGGCGTTCCGAAGCCCGCGGCCGGGAGCGTTTGCCTCCCACCGCTGCGGGCACCTAGGAAGGCAGCGGACCAGGCGAGCGGGAGGTGCGAACGGCGTGTCGGTGCCCACCAGCGCGGTGCTCGGCGGCCGGTACCGGCTGGAGGGGCTCCTGGGGACGGGCGGCATGGGCGAGGTCCACCGCGCCTGGGACACGCGGCTGCGGCGGTTCGTCGCGGTCAAGCTGTTCCACGCGGGCCTCGACGCCACCGCGAACCGGCGGTTCGACAGCGAGGTCCGGACGCTGGCCGCCCTGAGCCACCCCGGCCTGGTGTCGGTGTACGACGCGGGGACCGACGGCAGCGCGCCGTTCGTGGTGCTGCAACTCGTGAACGGGCGCACGCTGCGGGACCGGATCAACGACGGACCGCTGTCGCCCGACGAGGTGCGGCCACTGGGCGCCCACCTGGCGGAGGCGCTGGCCTACGTGCACGCCAACGAGATCGTGCACCGCGACGTCAAGCCGTCGAACATCCTGCTCGACGGCGAGGGCACCGCGTACCTCGCGGACTTCGGCTTGGCCCGGCTGACCGGCGCGACGCGCCTGACCGGCACCGGCGAGATGATGGGCACGGCCGCCTACCTCGCGCCGGAACAGGTGCGCGGCAAGGAGGTCGGCTTCCCGGTCGACGTGTACGCGCTCGGCCTCGTGCTGCTGGAGTGCCTGACCGGCCGCCCCGAGTACCAGGGCACCGACGTGGAGTCCGCGGTCGCGCGCCTGCACCGCCCGCCGAACGTCCCCCGCGACCTGCCGGAGGACCTGGTGCGGCTGCTGACGCGGATGACCGCGCTCACGCCCCGCCGCAGACCGACCGCGGCCCAGTGCGCCCAAACCCTCCGCAAGGGCGTCGCGCCTCTCCGGGACACCAGGACGCGCCGCGGGATCCTGGCCGCCACCGCCGTGACCGCGCTCGCCCTGACCGGCGGGGCCTGGCTCCTGACCGGCGACCCGACGACCTCCGCACCACCTCCCCAGCCCGGTGCCACTCCTTCCGCCTCCGAGCAGCCCGCAGCCACGTCGACGACCGCGGTCACCACCACGCCGGAGGACTCGGCCACGGAACAAGCCCCCGCCCCCGGCGCCCCGGCCGTCGTGACCACCGTGACCGTCCCGACGGACGACGACGCCGCCGAGACGACCAAGGAGAAGAAGAACCAGGGCCAGGGCAGGGAGAAGTCGGCCGAGCACAGCCCGACCAAGAAGAACGGCGGCTAACCCGCCGCCCCCAACGGCCGGTGGCGGACCGAGAGGGCTGCCAGGTGGTGTTCGTGGCGGCGGAGGTCGGTGAGGAAGCCCGGCCAGTCGTTGCCGCCTGACCAGGCGTTGCCCGCCAAGGCGCACAGGCGGGGGAAGGCCAGGTACTCCGCGTGGGACGGGTTGGGGACGAATTCGGTCCACAGTTGGGCTTGGGTGCCTTGGACGAGGGCGGCTTCAGATTCGGACCAGCCTGGAGGGGGGAGGGGTTGGGTGTAGACGTCGTGCAAGGTGACGGTGCCCGCGGGTTGGCCCGCGAGTTCGTCGGCGGCGTCGGTTTGCGGGTAGTCGAGGTAGGTGCTGCGCCACGGGGTCATGATCACGGGGTGGCCGTGGCGGGCCGCGTCCAAGCCGTGGGCGGGGTCGCGCCAGACCATGACCGTGGTTTCCGGTGGCAGACTTGCGGCGCCGCCGCCCTCGTCCCAGCAGACCGGGGTGCGGCCGTGGGCCAGCAGGAACTCGCTGATGCGGCCCAGGAACCACGGGTGGAGGGCGTCCGGGCCGGACAGGCCCTCGGACTGGACGCGGGACAGGGCCAAGGGGCTGTGGTGCCACTCGGTGGTGGGGCACTCGTCGCCGCCGATGTGGATGTGCTGGGACGGGAAGACGTCCATGACCTCCGTGAGGACCGCGCGGCAGAAGTCCAGTGTGGACTCCTGGACGCCGAACACCTCGTCCGAGACGCCCCAGCTGGTCCACACCGGGAGGTGGCGGTCGGGGAAGTTGCCGAGGTGCGGGTACGCGGCCAGGGCGGCACGGGCGTGGCCGGGCATCTCGATCTCCGGCATCACGGTGACACCGCGTTCGGCCGCGTAGGCGACCAGGCCCCGCAGTTCCTCGGTGGTGTACGCGCCGCCGTGCGGGTTGGCGTCGAAGCGGGTGCTGCCCGCCGGGCCGATCATGCTCTCCGCGCGCCAGCCGCCGACCTCCGTGAGCCTCGGGTAGCCGGGGACGGGCATGCGCCAGCCCTGGTCGTCGGTGAGGTGCAGGTGCAGGACGTTCAGCTTGTGCAGGGCCAGCAGGTCCACGAAGCGGCGGACGAAGTCGATGGGCATGAAGTGCCGTGCGACGTCCAGCATCGCGCCGCGCCACGGGAAGGCGGGCGTGTCGACGACGTCCAGGCACGGCAGGGAGGCCGGGTCCGCCAGCAGGAGTTGGCGCACGGACTGGACCCCGTTCAGCAGGCCCGCCGCCGCGGCCGCTCGCAGGCGGACGTTGTCCTGGTCCACGCGCAGCTCGTAGCCCTCGGCCCCGAGGTAGGCCAGCGCGGGGTTGACCGCGAGCACCACCCGGCCGTCCGGGGAGTCCGGGAGGGGGACGCCGTGCGGGGCCAGGTAGCCGCGGAGCAGGTCGACCGCCGACGAGGCGCCGGGGCCGACGCGGACAGTGGTGGTCGAGCTCACCGGGAAGGCGCCGGGCAGCCGCACCAGTCGTCGTGGCGGGGGAACGATCACGCTCGTGCTCCTCATCCTTTGACCGCACCCGCGGTGATGCCGGAGGTGACCCGCCCCTGGAGGGCGAGGAAGACCAGTAGCACCGGCACCATGAACAGCGTCGAGGCGGCCATCGTGGCGCCCCAGTCGGTGCCGAAGGTGTTGCTGAACGACGACAGCCACACCGGGAGGGTGCGGTCGTCGCGGTTCTTGATGATCAGCAGGTTGGCGAAGGCGAACTCGTTCCACGCCGTGATGAAGCCGAACAGCGACGTGGCCATCAGCCCCGGCGCCAGCAGCGGGAAGACGATGCGGCGGAACGCCTGCACGCGGGTGCAGCCGTCGACCAGCGCCGCCTCCTCCAGGTCGACGGGGATGGCCCCGAGGAACCCGCGCAGGGTCACGATGGTGAACGGCAGCGTGATCATGAAGTAGATCAGCGTGAGCATCGACAGCTTGTCCAGCATGTCGGTGTCGCGCGCGATGACGTACATCGGGATCAGCAGCGCCTCCCACGGCGTCATCTGCGCGACGAACACCATCAGGATGAACCCGCGCCTGCCCTTCCACCGCATCCGCGCCACGGCGAACGCGGCGAGCAGGGCGACGGCCAGCGCGAGCAGCACGCCGCCGAACGACACCACGAGGCTGTTGCGCCAGAACAGCCAGAAGCCGCTCGCCCGGACGGCCGTGGCGAAGTGCTCGAAGCTGACGGTCGTGGGCCAGAACGTCGGGGTCGGGGCCTGGATGTCCTTGGTGGGCTTGAAGGCCGTGAGGACCATCCAGTACACGGGGAACACCGCGACGACGCAGACGAGCAGCGCCGACAGCGTCAGTGGCAGCCGCCTCACAGTTCGGCCTCCTGCTTGAACATCTGCCGGAAGTACGCCAGCAGCACGACCACCAGCAGCAGCACGGTGATCATCGAGACGGCCGCGCCGAGGTCGTACTTGTTCAACGACTGGGCGATCTGGAACGCGTACACCGGCAGCGTGGTCGTCGCGTCGCCCGGCCCGCCCTGGCTGATCGCCCAGATCTGGACGAACGACTTGAACACCCAGATCACCTCCAGCGACAGGATCAGCCCGAACATGGGGCGCAGGATGGGGAACGTGATGGAGGTGAACAGCCGCCACGCGCCCGCGCCGTCGATCTTCGCCGACTCGTACAGCTCCGAGGGCACGGTCGTCATCGCGGAGTACAGCGACAGCGCGGCGAACGGGACGGACTGCCACACGATGAGCGCGACCAGGATGCCGAACGTCGAGGACCCGTGCGCGAACCACGTGTAGTCCTGGAACTCCTCGAACCCGAGCCGGACCAGCACCCAGTTCACCACGCCGAGCCGCGACTGGAACAGCCACTGGAACACCGTGGTGGCCGCGATGATCGGGGTGGCCCACGTCAGCACGAGGCTGCCCATCACCAGCAGCCGCAACCACTTCCCCAACGCCGACAGCAGCAGTGCGACCACTGTGGACAGCACCATGATGAGGACGACGTTGACCGCGGTGAACAGCAGCGTGCGCCGGACGACGGCCCAGAACACCGGGTCCGCCAAGGCTTCCCGGTAGTTGGCCAGGCCGACGAACGCCGCGTCGCCGCGGATCAGCTCACCGAGGCGGAAGTGCTGCACCGAGATGATCGCGTTGCGCGCCAACGGGTACAGCAGCAGGTACGCCGCGCCGAGCACGGTCGGCGCGATCAGCAGGTAGGGCCAGGGCGACACCCGGCGCCGCCGCCTCGGGCGCTGAGGCGGCGGCGGTCCCTGGGTGTCGACCGGCCTTGCCGAATCAGAGGACACGGCGGCTGCGGTCGTCACGTCCGGCCTACTTGCCGGAGTTCAACGCGGTGGCGATCACGTCGTCGGCCTTCTTGGCCTCCACCGCGGCGTCACCGCCGGTCAGCACGGCCGTGAGGAAGTCCTTCACCGGGTTCTTGGCCTCCACGGCCGCCCAGTTCGGCGACTGCGGCGTGCCGTGCCCGTTGACCGCGCCCGCGGCCATCGCGGCGGCACCGGGGTTCTCCGCCAGCGCGGAGGCGAGGCTGGTCCGGTTCGGCACGTAGTTCATCGCCTTGGCCAACTCGGTCTGCCACTTCTCGCCCGCCAGTGACTTGATCATCTGGTAGGCCTGGTCCTGGTGGTCGGAGGCCTGCGGCACGATCAGGTCGGACCCGCCGGTGAACACCGCGCCGGGCTTGGCGGCGGTCTTGCCGGGGATCGGGAAGAACCCGAGCTTGCCCTCCAGCGCCGGGTTCGCCTTCGTGATCAGGCCCGCCGCACCGGGCACCGCGATCAACTGCGCGACGTCGCCGCGCGAGAACACGTCCGTCTGCTGCGGCTTGGCCTCGTCGGAGTCCTTCGGTCCCTGCCCCAACGCCTGCAACGACCTGTAGAACTCCACGGCCGCCGTGCCGGCGGGCGTGCCGAGGCCGCCCTTCCACGCGGACCCGTCCTTGGTGGCGAGGTCTCCGCCCTCGTCCCACAGGAACCCGGACAGCACGTACCAGTTCTGGCCGGGCAGGTAGATGCCCTGCGTCGCGCCCTGGTCGAGCTTCGCGGTCACGTCGAGCCACTCGGCCCGCGTCTTCGGCGGCGTGGTGATGCCAGCCGCGCTGAAGAGGTCCTTGTTGTAGATCACCACGCGGTTCGCGGCGTAGTAGGGGATCCCGAACTGCTTGCCGTCCACGGCGCCGGGCTCGCTCAGACCGGGGATCCAGTCCTTGCCGTTCAGCTCGCCGACCTTCGAGCTGAAGTCCACGACCCCGCCGCTGGCCGCGTACTGCGCGACCTGCGTGTTGCCGACCTCGATCACGTCGGGCGCGTCGTTGCTCGCCAGCGCGCTGACGACCTTCTGCCCGATGCCGCCCCACTCCTGGATCTGGATGTTCAGCTTGACGTCCGAGTGCTCGGCCTCGAAGTCGGACTGGAACCGCTGGAGGAAGTCCGGGGTGACGCTGTCCTTCATCAGCCAGATGTCCAGCGTCACGGGACCGTCCGCTGTGGACGTCGGCGTGGACGAACCGCAGGCGGCGGTGGCGAACGCCAGCGCGAAAACGGTGGCGAGCAGGCGGGGGCTCTTCATCAGTCACCTCGAGGCGCGATGTTGACCATTGGTAAGACCAACTCTGTTGCACCAGAAGGTGGCATAGACCAATCGCGCGGTCAAGAGCCGAGACCAAGAAGATATTCCCGCAGGCCAGCCGCTTTCCAGATGATCTACCGAACGGCGGTTGACACACTCACGGCAGCCAACTGGTCAAGTTGAGAACTAACCAGTTGGCCGATCTCACGGCCTGCCCGCCTTCAGGCAGGCCTCCGCTCGCACGACGAGGAACGCCTCCTTGGGGTCCGGGAAGTGCCGCCACGGTTCGCCGTCCGCGTGGGGGCCGAGCAGCCGGAACTGCTCGACGGCCTCGGCGTGGCGGTGGTTGTCGACGAGGGCGAGGACCGCGCACCCGCGATCGGCTCGCGACGGCCGGTCGTCCACGAAGTCGCGGGCCAGCACCGCGTCCAGCGCGGTCAGCACGAGCGGCGAGCGCCACGCGGCGGGATCGTCCTCGACCGTCTCCAGCGCGGCGTGCAGCGGCAGCGCGGCCAAGGACGGCGACGTGGCCCGTTCGGCGAAGGCGAACGCCAGGTCGTGCGACCCGCACCACCGCTCGCTCCAGTAGCCGAGCGCCCGCTCGTGACCCGCGCGGTGCGACGGCGCCCGTGCCGTGAGCCCGTCCCAGATCGGGCCGAACCGCTCGTGCTCGTAGTCCAGGCCGGAGGCGACCATGACGAGCGACCACCACGGCGTCGGGTCCTCCGGGAAGGCCTCGACGGCGTGCTCGGCGGCCGTCTCCGCCCGGCGCAGCACGCGCTGGAACGCGCGGAGGTGCTCGTCCGACGTCTCCCAGTCCGGGGCCGAGCCGCGCACCTCCCACGCCAGCCGCACCCACGCCTCGGCGTCGACCACCGCGAGGTGCGGGTCGTCGGGGAGTTCCGAGCGCCACCGGGTCAGCCAGGTGTCGTCCCGCGCGCCGACCTCGGCCAGCGCGCCCACGACGTGGGCCCGCCCGTCCCAGTCGTGCACCGCCTCCGCGATCAGCGCGGCCGCGTGCCGCCACCGGCCCATCCGGGCCTCGGACAGGGCGTGGGCGAGGACGGGGTCGGGCTCCGGGAAGTACTCGCGGACGTCGACCGCGGGCACGAGGCCCCACCGGGCCGGGTCGGCGTTGCGCAGCGGATCCATGGGGGACAACGGTTTCTCCTGCCTCAGGCCGCGGGGCGGTAGTCGGGGGCGACGCCCGCGGCGGCGAGCGCGGCACGCAGGTCCGCCGTGCCGCCGCCGTCGGCGACCGCGGCGTCGACCAGCTCGGTCAGCGGGTCGCCGACGTACTCGACGTCGCCGACCCAGTCGCGCCGCCAGTGCGCCAGCCCCAGGTCGACGTGGGCGAGCGCCACGAGCCCGGCCAGGTCCTCGCCGACGAACCCCCTGGCGAACTCGCGCCGCACCCTCGGCCCCGACGACCCGCTGCCGGGCCGCAGCCCGTCGGGAGCGAGGTCGACGAGCTTGCCCGCGTCCACGGCGTCCAGCACCGCGGCCAGCGTCGCGGGCCGCCCCGCGACCCGTGACGCCGCCCGGAGCAGCCGTTCCGCGGCGACCACGGTCTCCGCCCGCACGACGAGGTGGCCGAGTTCCGCCCAGTCGACCCGCGCCGCGGAGCCCGTGACCACCGCGTCCAGCACCCGTCCCGGTTCCACCAGCAGTCCGGTCGCGGGACCGGTGCCCCACCCCCGCGCCGGTTCGGCGGCGAACGCCTCGATGGTGGCGACGCGCTCCGAGATCGGCGGGTGGGAGTCGTACTCGTCCCGGTCCCCCGTGTCGTCCGCCTGGCGGACCTCCTCCAGGAAGTCGGCGAAGTCCGCGCAGGCCAACAGGTCCGCGAAACCGTCGTGCACCCCGTTCGGCAGGTAGCCCGCGGCGGCCGCGACGTCCAGGTGCCGCTCGACGAACACCTCCCACGCGGCGGTGAGCACCGGGAGTTCCCGCAGGGCGCTCGCGGCCGTGGCGGAGCCCACGACACGGGCGGACACGGCGTCGGCGGCGAGTTCCTGCCGTCGGCAGACCGCGCTCGACACCCTCAGGTAGAGCTTGGTGTACTCCGCGATCACGGCGAACACGACGGCCCTCGCCTCGGTGTCGCCCCTGAGCTTCCTCAGCACGCGCACCTGCGCGTCGCGGCCGGTCATGACGATCCCGGCGAGGCGGGTGTCGCGGTTGCCGTAGTGGCCCATCTCGTGGGCCAGGATCGAGGTGACCTGCTCCTCGGTGAGGCACGCGAGGAGCGGCGCCCCCAGGTACAGGCGGCGCTTCACCACCCGCAGCCCGAGGAACCTCGTCTCCTCCGACACCGCGGCGTTGACCTCGGTGATGATCCGCACCTCGTCCGGCGGCCGGGTGCCGACCTCGGCGGCGATCCGGGTCACCAGGTCCCACAACCGCGGCTGCTCCGCCGGGGAGACCGCGACACCCACGGGCGTCGCGCGCTCGACCCGGTCGACCGTGATCACGGCGGCCACCAGCGCGAAGAACGCGGGCACCGCCACCGTCAACCCGATGAGCCCCGAGAGGGGCCGGTTCCACAGCAGCAGCGCCTCACCGACGACGATGCCGACCGCCAACCCCAGCAGCAGGACGTAGAACCCGACCAGCATCGCGACCGCGACCGCCGCGCGCGCCGAAAAGCGCATGGAACCGCCTTCCCCCCAAGGCCGCACCCCCTGCGGCCCAGAAGAGTGTGCAGCACCGGCGAGCGCCGGTCGACGCCGGGCCCGTCAGCCCAGCGAGGCGACGAACCTCGACACGGCGTCCGGGGTCAGCTTCTGCGCCAGTCGGCCGCCGGGGGCGAGCGACGCGAGCTGGTACAGCGGTCGATCCGCCGCGGCCATCCCCCGTGCCTCGGCCCGCAGTTGCGCGACGAGCAACTCGGAGAACACCAGCCCGTTGGGATCTCCCCGCCCGGCCAGCACGTCCGCCAAGCGCCGCAACGGGAACACGCCCAGTTCGCGTCCGCCCGTGCCCGCGTAGATCGCCAGCGCGAGGTTGATCGCCTTGCCGCCGCCGCGCACGAACAACCCCACCGTGCGGGACCCGCGGACGTCGGTGACGAGCAGGTCCAGCTCGTCGGCCACCCGCAGGTCCACCGACCTGGTCCCGAAGGCGCGCACCGACAACACCTGGCCCTGCAACCACACCCGCCGACGGGCCTCGCTCCACGCCAGCAGCAGCAACGGCAGCGCCACGATCACCACGGCGATCAGCCCCGGCACCCGGCCCGCGATCAAGCCGAGCACGCCGCCGAAGAACCCCGCCACCATCACCGCCCCGAGGGCCACCATGCGCGAGCGCTTGCGCACGGTGGCCGGGTCGAGGAGGTCGAGCGGGATCCGTTCGGCGTCGTCGGTCACCGGCCTAGCGCTTCCCGCACGGAGGTCACGACGTCGGCCAGCGGCACCGGCCGCTGGTCGCCGGTCGCGAGGTCCTTCAGCTGCGCGACCCCGGCCTCGATGTCCCGCTCCCCCAGCACGAGGGCGTACTTCGCGCCGGACTTGTCCGCCGCCTTCATCGCGCCCTTCATGCCACGCCCGCCGTAGGCGAGGTCGAACCGCACCCCGGCCGCGCGCAGCTCACCGGACAGGCCGACCAGCCGCGACTTCGCCGCCTCGCCCAGCGGCACGCCGTACACGTCGCAGCGGGTCACGTCGCCGGGCGTGATGCCCTCGGCCTGGCACGCCAGCAGCGTCCGGTCGACGCCGAGCCCGAAGCCCACGCCGGACAGCGGCTGCCCGCCGAGCTGTTCCATCAGCCCGTCGTACCGCCCGCCGCCGCCGATGCCGGACTGCGAGCCCAGGCCGTCGTGCACGAACTCGAACGTGGTCTTCGTGTAGTAGTCGAGGCCGCGCACCATCCGCGGGTTCTCGGTGAACTTCACGCCCAGGTCGTTGAGGTAGCCCTTGACCGCCTCGTAGTGCTCGCGCGTCTCGGGCGCGAGGTGGTCCAGCATCAGCGGCGCGTCGTCCATCAGCGCGCGCACCTCGGGCCGCTTGTCGTCCAGCACCCGCAACGGGTTCAGCTCCGCGCGCGTGCGCGTCGCCTCGTCCAGCGACAGCTTCGCCAGGAACGCCTGGAGCTTCTCCCGGTACGCGGGCCGGTCCGAGCCGTCGCCCAGCGACGTGATGTCGAGCCGGTACCCGGTGAGGCCCAACGACCGGAACCCGGCGTCGGCGACGGCGATCACCTCGGCGTCCAGCGCGGGGTCGTCCACGCCGATCGCCTCGACGCCGACCTGCTGGAGCTGCCGGTACCGACCGGCCTGCGGGCGCTCGTAGCGGAAGAACGGCCCGGCGTACAACAGCTTCGCGGGCAGCTGGCCGCGGTCGAGGCCGTGTTCGATCACGGCCCGCATCACGCCCGCCGTGCCCTCGGGGCGCAGCGTCACGGACCGCTCGCCGCGGTCGTTGAAGGAGTACATCTCCTTGCTGACGACGTCGGTGGACTCGCCGACGCCGCGGGCGAACAGCGCGGTCTCCTCGAAGATCGGCAGCTCGATGTACCCGTACCCGGCGAGGCGGGCGGGCTCGGCCAGCGCCTCGCGGACCGCCGTGAACGACGCGGACGTCGGCGGGAAGTAGTCGGGAACGCCCTTGGGGGCGGAGAAAGTCGTCACGTCACAGTCCTCGGTGCGGGGCGGCCGGAGCGGAGTCACCCAGTTGGAGCAGGTACGGGTTGCTCACGCGCTCGCGGCCAATGGTGGTCGTCGGTCCGTGGCCGGGCAGGACCACCGTGTCGTCCGCCAACGTCAACACCTTGCGGCGCAACGACGTCAGCATGCTCCGGTGGTCCCCGCCCGGCAGGTCGGTGCGACCGATCGAGCCCGAGAACAGGGTGTCGCCGGACAGCACCAGCCGTCCGCCCTCCTCGGCGCCCGCGCGGAACATCACCGACCCGCCCGTATGGCCGGGCGTGTGGTCGACGGTCATCGTCAACCCGGCGAGGTCCAGTTCGGCGCCGTCGTCCAGGGAGCGCACCTGCCTCGGCTCGCGCATCTCCAGCTTGCCGCCGAAGAACGCGGCCGACTCGGCGCTGATGCCCTTCAGCGGGTCGGACAGCAGGTCCTGGTCGTCCGGGTGGATCCACGCGGGGATGTCGTGCCCGTCGCACACTGGGGCCACGGAGAACGAGTGGTCGAAGTGACCGTGCGTCAACAGCACCGCCACCGGCGACAGCCGGTGCTCGCGCAGCGCCTTCTCCAGCGGCTCCACGGCGTCCTGTCCGGGGTCCACGACGACGCAGGCCTCGCCCTCGCCCGTGGCCAGCAGGTAGCAGTTGGCCTGTAGTGCGCCGGTCGGGAACCCGATCACCAGCACGGCGGCACCTCTCGACGGCAACGGATTGGCAACGGAACGCGGTGTAACCGCTGCACCAGCCTAGCCGGCACACACCAGCTATATACGAGCCCCCTAGACTGCCCAAATTGTCGGCTCTGCCGGCACGCCTTATCCACCCACGAAGCACGAGATCCCTGGGGAGGGAGCAGGTGCCGAACAACGAGCAGCGCCGCGAACAAGCAAAGCGGAAGCTGGAGCGTCAGCTCGTCAACCGACAGCAACGAGCGAAGCGCCGAAGGCTGACCGCGCTGGTGGCGACGACCGTGACCGTGATCGTGGTCGCGGGCGGCGTCTACTTCCTCGCGACGCGCGACTGGAGCAACGGCGACGCGGCGGCCTCCCCCGGTGAGAGCAGCGCGGCCCCGAAGCCCATCCAGATCCCGACGGAGATCAAGGCGCTGCCCAAGCGCCCGACGCCGTTGGCGGACCCGGTCACCTGCGAGTACCGCCAGTCCAAGGAGCCGGGTTCCAAGCCCGACATCAAGGCTCCCGAGGCGGCGGGCATCCCGTCCACCGGCACGCAGACCGTGACGATCAAGGCGAACATCGGCGAGCTGAAGCTGACGCTCGACAAGTCGCTGGCCCCGTGCACGGTGAACAGCTTCGTCAGCCTGGTCACGCAGAAGTACTACGACGGGTCGAGCTGCCACCGCATCGGCACCGAGGGTCTCCAGATGCTCCAGTGCGGCGACCCGACCGGCACCGGCTCCGGCGGTCCCGGCTACGCCTTCGACAACGAGGTGTGGCCCGAGCTGACCTACGGCCGCTCGTACCTGGCCATGGCGAACGCGGGCGCGGACCCGGAGACGCAGAAGGGCACGAACGGCAGCCAGTTCTTCATCGTCTACGGCGACGCTCAACTGTCGCCGGACTACACCGTGTTCGGCAGCCTCGACGAGGCCGGCCTGAAGCTCATCGACGAGGTCGCGAAGGCGGGCCACGACGGCTCGTTCGACCCCTCCCCCGGTGGCGGCAAGCCGAACAAGGAAGTCAAGTTCGAGACGGTCACCGTCGGCTAGGCACGAACCACGCACAAGGGCCCCGGCAGAGAGTCTGCCGGGGCCCTTCGCGTCTTCCCCTGGGTACTTCTCGGGACCCGCGGACCATCCTGCCAAAGCCCGCTCACGTCCGGCTGACGCGTCAGCTCGCCGACGTCACCCGGTACACGTCGTACACGCCCTCCACGCTGCGGACGGCTTTCAGCACGTGGCCGAGGTGCTTCGGGTCGCCCATCTCGAACGAGAACCGGCTCACCGCCACCCGGTCCCGCGACGTGGTCACCGACGCCGACAGGATGTTGACCTTCTCGTCGGCCAGCACCTTCGTCACGTCCGACAGCAGCCGGTGCCGGTCCAGCGCCTCGACCTGGATGGCGACCAGGAACACCGAGGACGCGGACGGCGCCCACTCGACGTCCAGCAGCCGTTCCGGCGACGCCAGCAGCTCGTCGGCGTTCGTGCAGTCGGTCCGGTGGACCGAGACGCCGCCACCGCGGGTCACGAACCCGAGGATGTCGTCGCCGGGCACCGGCGTGCAGCAGCGGGCGAGCTTCACCCAGACGTCGGTGGCGTCCTTGACCACGACACCCGCGTCACCGGTGACCCGCCGACGCGTGACCGTGGACGGCGTGGACCGCTCGGCCAGCTCCTCCTCGGCGTGGTCGACCCCGCCGAGCTGGGCCACCAACCGCTGGACGACGTGCCGCCCGGACGTGTGCCCCTCGCCGACCGCGGCGTACAGCGCGCTCACGTCCGGGTAGTGCAGCTCCTTGGCCAGCGCGCCCATCGAGTCGGCCGAGACGAGCCGCTGCAACGGCAGCCCGACGCGTCGGACCTCCTTCGCGATGGCGTCCTTGCCGACCTCGATCGCTTCTTCCTTGCGCTCCTTCGCGAACCACTGCTTGATCTTCGCCTTGGCGCGCGGCGAGGCGACGAACGACAGCCAGTCGCGCGACGGGCCCGCCCCCTCGGCCTTCGAGGTGAAGATCTCGACGACCTCGCCGTTCTCGAGCTTCCGCTCCAGGGCGACCAGGCGGCCGTTCACGCGGGCGCCGATGCACCGGTGCCCCACCTCGGTGTGCACCGAGTAGGCGAAGTCGACCGGCGTGGACCCGGCGGGCAGCGTCTCGACGTCACCCTTCGGGGTGAACACGAAGATCTCGCGCGCGGCCAGGTCGAAGCGCAGCGACTCCAGGAACTCGCCGGGGTCGGCCGCCTCCCGCTGCCAGTCGAGGAGCTGGCGCATCCACGCCATCTCGTCGACCTCGACGCCCTTGCCGTTGTGCGTCCCGCGCGTCTCCTTGTACCGCCAGTGCGCGGCGATGCCGTACTCGGCGGTGCGGTGCATGTCGTACGTGCGGATCTGGACCTCGAGCGGCTTGCCGTCCGGCCCGATCACGGTCGTGTGCAGCGACTGGTAGACGCCGAACCGCGGCTGCGCGATGTAGTCCTTGAACCGGCCGGGCATCGGCTGCCACAGCGCGTGCACGACGCCCATGGCGGCGTAGCAGTCGCGGACCTCGTCGACCTGGATCCGGACCCCGACGAGGTCGTGGATGTCGTCGAAGTCGCGCCCGCGGACGATCATCTTCTGGTGGATCGAGTAGTAGTGCTTCGGCCTGCCCTCGACCTTCGCGGTGATCCGCGAGCCCTCCAGCTGACCGGTCAGCTCGGTGATGACCCCACCGAGGTACGTGTCGCGCGACGGGGCCCGGTTCGCCACGAGCCGGACGATCTCGTCGTACTTCTTCGGCTGGAGGATCGCGAACGCGAGGTCCTCCAGCTCCCACTTCACCGTCGCCATGCCGAGGCGGTGCGCCAGCGGGGCGAGGACCTCCAGGGTCTCGCGCGCCTTGCGCGCCTGCTTCTCCGGCGGGAGGAACCGCATCGTGCGCATGTTGTGCAGCCGGTCGGCCAGCTTGATGACCAGCACCCGCGGGTCCTTCGCCATCGCGATGACCATCTTGCGGATGGTCTCGGCCTCGGCGGCCGCGCCCAGCTTCACCTTGTCCAGCTTCGTGACGCCGTCCACGAGGCGGGCGACCTCGTCGCCGAAGTCCTCGCGGAGCGCCTCCAGCGAGTAGTCGGTGTCCTCGACCGTGTCGTGCAGGAGCGCGGCCACCAGCGTGGTCGTGTCCATGCCCAGCTCGCCCAGGATCGTCGCCACGGCGAGCGGGTGCGTGATGTACGGGTCGCCGGACTTGCGGCGCTGCGGCCGGTGCTTCTCCTCGGCCACGTCGTACGCGCTCTGCAGCAGCGCCAGGTCGGCCTTGGGGTGCAGGTCGCGGTGGACGGCCGCCAGGGGCTCGAGCACCTGCTTCACGGGCGCGGCCCGCTGGGCGGTGATGCGCCGCGCGAGTCGGGCGCGCACGCGCCTGGTGGCTGACGGCGGCCGTGCGGGCACGGGCTGCGCTGTCGCCGCGGGTTCGGTGTCTTGGCTCAACCACGCTCCTCAGGGGCTAGGACCCGAGAATAGCCCCGCACGCCGGCAAAACCGGCGTGCGGGGCGACGAGCGGGGTACTTCACACGGCGAGCAGCGCGTGGACCTTCCGTCCGACTAGTCGCTCACGGCCGCCCAGTGCGGTGATCTCCAGGACCACGGAGACGCCCGTCACGATCGCCCCCGCGCGCTCCACGAGTGTGCAGGCGGCCTCGGCGGTGCCGCCGGTGGCGAGCACGTCGTCGACGACCACGACGCGCTGACCGGGGAGGATGGCGCCTTCGGGCAGTTCGAGCTCCGCGGTCCCGTACTCCAGGTCGTAGGACACCCGGTGCGCCACGGCGGGGAGCTTGCCCGGCTTGCGCAGCGGCACGACGCCGTAGTGCCAGCCGTACCCGAGCGGCGCGCCGAGCAGGAAGCCGCGCGACTCGATCGCGGCGACGACCTGCGTGTCCGGGTCGATCTCGCCTTGCAGCCCGTCCACCACGGCGCGCAGGGCGTCGGGATCGGCGAGCACCGGCGTGAGGTCCCGGAAGACGACACCCGGACGGGGGAAGTCCGGGACCTCACGCAGGAGTTTCAGCGCGTTGTCGAGCTTCAACGCTGCTTCTTGCCGGTCGGACGGCCACGACGGAGGTCGGTGGCCTTGGGCGTGCGGGACGGCACACCGGCCGCCGCCGCGTACGCCTTCTCCTTGCGGATCTCCGCGTCCAGCGCCCGGTCGTCGCCGGACTCGACGCCGTCGGGCGCGTCGTCGGTCACGTGACCGGCGGCGGCCTTCTTGGCGAGGCTCTCGCGGCGGGCCAGCACGCGGGCCGCCTGCGCCCGGTACTTCGCGTCGCGCATCTTCAGGTCGACCGCGGCCGGGGTCGCGATGTAGATCGACGACAGCGCGCCGATGAAGATACCGGTCAGCTGCACCAGCGCGAGGTCCTTCAGCGTGCCGACGCCGAGGAAGCCGACGCCGATCACGAGCAGGCCGAGCACGGGCAGCAGGGCGATCAGCGAGGTGTTGATCGACCGCATCAGGGTCTGGTTGACGGCCAGGTTGGCCGCCTCGCCGTAGGTGCGGCGGGTCAGGCCCAGGATGCCCCTGGTGTTCTCCTTGACCTTGTCGAACACGACCACCGTGTCGTAGAGCGAGAAGCCCAGGATGGTCAGCAGGCCGATCACCGTCGCGGGCGAGACCTCGAACCCGACGAGCGAGTACACGCCCGCCGTGATCAGCACGTCGTGCAGCACGGCGATGAGCGCGGCCAGCGCCATCGACAGCTCGAAGTACAGCGCCAGGAAGATCGCCACGGCGATCAGGAACACGATCAGCGCGATCAGGGCCTTGGTGGTGATCTCACCGCCCCAGGACGCGCTCACCGCGCTGTCGCTGATCGTCTGGATGCCGCCGGTGGGCTTCAGGTCGGTGTTCAGCTCGGTCTTGAGCTTGGTGACCTGGTCGACGTTCAGCGTCTCGGACCGGATCTGGATGGTCGCGTTGCCGCCGGTGCCGACGCTCTGCACGGCGGTCGGCTCCTTGCCGATCGCCTTGGTGAAGCTCTCCTTGACGGCGCTGACCTGGATCTCGCCCGCCGAGCTGGACACCGGCATCTGGATCTTGGTGCCGCCGACGAAGTCGATGCCGAGGTTGAAGCCCTTGAACCCGATCGACCCGATGCAGACCAGCAGGATGAGGCCGAAGATCAGGTACCAGCGCTTGCGCTTGCCGATGATGTCGAACGCGCCCGTGCCGACGTAGAGGCGGTGGAAGACACCGTTGCCCTTGGTCTTAGCCACGTCAGGCCTCCTTCACGGCGGTGCTCTTCGAGCCCGCGTGAGCGCGCTGGTCGACACCGGCCTGCTGTGCCCCGCCGAGGCCGGACAGCTTCGGGTTGGACAGGAACTTGGACTTCGACGCCATGGCCACCAGCGGGTGCGTGACCAGGAAGACGACCACCAGGTCGAGCACGGTCGACATGCCGAGCGTGAACGCGAAGCCCTTCACCTGGCCGACGGCGATCACGTACAGGATCGCCGAGGCCAGGAAGCTGACGCCGTCGGCGGACAGGATCGTCCGCCGCGACCGGATCCAGGCGCGCGGCACGGCCGAGCGGAACGACCGCCCCTCCCGCACCTCGTCCTTCAACCGTTCGAAGAACACCACGAACGAGTCCGCCGTGATGCCGATCGACACGATGAAGCCCGCGATGCCCGCGAGGTCCAGGGTGAACCCGATCCAGCGGCCGAGCAACACCAGGACGGCGTAGACGATGCCCGCGGACAGCACCAGCGACAGGATCGTCAGGATGCCGAGCAGGCGGTAGTAGAAGAGGCAGTAGACGAACACCAGCGCGAGGCCGATGCCGCCCGCGATCAGACCGGCTTCCAGCGAGGCGAGGCCCAGGGTCGCGGACACCGTCTCGGCCTCGGAGGCCTCGAACGACAGCGGCAGCGAGCCGTACTTCAGCACGTTCGCGAGCTGGTCGGCCTCCTTCTGGGTGAAGGTGCCGCTGATCTGGGTGTTGCCGCCGAGGATCGGCTCGTTGATGTTCGGCGCCGACACGACCTGGCTGTCGAGCACCACGGCGACCTGCTGCTGCGTGTTCGCGGTGGTGAACTTGCCCCACTTGGAGCCGCCGTCGCCCTTGAAGTCCAGGGAGACCACGAAGCCCGCGCCCTGCGGGTCGCTGCCCGAGGTCGCGTTGTTGATGTCCTCACCGGTCAGGCGCGTGTAGAGCGAGAAGTCGTCCGGCTTCGTCGTCTTGTCGTCGGCGGCCGGGTTCACCGGCGCGAGGACGTACTTGCTCGTCTTGTCCTGGTCGCAGGTGATGAGCGGCTTGTCGAAGTCGTCGTTGCCGATCAGCGGGTCGACCTTGTCCGGGCAGGTGAACGCCTGGAGCGCCTGCTGCACGGTCTGCGCGTCGAGCGTGGTGAGCGCCGGGTCCTGCCTGCACGCCTTCGCCTCGGCGATGGCCTTGGTGGTGTCCTCGGAGTACTTGCCGTTGAACACCGCCTGGCAGTCGGGCTGGTCGGCGGGCGGCTGCGCGGCGCTGCTGGCGGGCGGCTGGGCCGCGTCGCTCGCGGGCGGCGCGGACGGCGTCGTGGTCGGCTGCTGCTCCAGCAGCGGAGCCGGACGCCCCTGCGGCGCGTTGCTGCTCGACGGCGTGCCGGAGCCCGCGGTCTCGCTCGGCGGCGGCACCGACCCGGAGGTCGGCGCGGCGCTGCCGGAGGTGCTGGGGGCCGCGCTGCCCGAGGGGTTGGCGGGGATCGCGCCCGGCGGGATGTTCTGCGCCGGGGAGCCCACGACCTTGCGGAACGCCAGGCGCGCCGTCTTGCCGAGGCTCTTCGCGCCCTCGCCGTCCGCGCCGGGCACGGTGATGACCAGGTTCGTGCCGTCGCGGATGACTTCGGAGCCGGACACACCGAGGCCGTTCACACGGGTCTCGATGAGGGTTCGGGCCTGGTTGAGCGCCTCGTCCGTCGGAGTCTTCCCGTCGGGGGCTCGCGCGGTCAGCGTGACCCGCGTTCCACCCTGGAGGTCGATGCCGAGCTTGGGGGTCGCCTTGCCGCTCCCGGTGAAGAACACCAGGGAGTACAGCGCGACCACGATGAGGACAAATGCGCCCAGGTACTTCGCTGGGCGGATCTGCCCGGCCGGAGGTGCCACGGTCCGTCCGTCTCCTCGAACTGGAAGATGATGTCAGGTCGGCAGGCCTCGTCCTGGTGGGACGAGGACAGCACGCCCTCACCCGAAGGTGTTCAGTCCGGGCGAGGGCGCAGCGTACCCCGCGTCGTGTGAGCTGGACGTCACTGCCCGCAGTTGGCACATTTGACCGTTGCCAACCGCGGACCGACGCGCTCCGACGCGCTTACTTCTTGGTGTTGTGCTCCAGCGGCGGCGCGATCTCCGCGGCGGTCGCCGGGGCGACCTCGTCGACGACGGCGTCTTCCTCGGCGTCGTCCTCGTACTCGTCGACGGTGTCGGCGGCGACGATCTTCTCGCGCACCGCCTGGCGCAGCCAGGTCGTCACGACGCCGTCGGCGATCTCCAGGTCGATGGTGGCGTCGTCGGTGGCGTCGGCGACCGTCGCGTAGAGACCGGAGGTGGTCATCACGCGGTCACCCGGCTCCAGCGAGGCCAGCAGCGACTGCTGCTCGGCGGCCGCGCGCTTCTGCTTGCGAGCGCTGAGGAACAGCGGCACGGCGAGCAGCACCAGCAGCAACGGGAACATCAGGGACGAAAGGTTCATCATTCTCCGTTCGGCCGGACGTCCGCAGAGGTGTCCGGAACGTCCGATTTTTCTGGGTGCCACCGGCGATTGTGCCAGGTCATGGAACCCGATCACTCGTCAGGCCGTGGGTGGCCGCAATCCCAGGTGCCACCACGCGGCGTCGGTGGCGACGCGTCCTCGGGGCGTACGCGCCAGCATGCCGGCCCTGACCAGGTACGGCTCGCACACCTCCTCCACGGTGGTCACCTCCTCGCCGACCGCGACCGCGAGCGTCGCGACGCCCACCGGGCCGCCGCCGAAGGAGCGCACCAGCGCGCCGAGCACGGCCCGGTCCAGCCGGTCCAGGCCCAGCTCGTCCACGTCGTAGACGGCGAGCGCGTCGCGGGCGACCTGGAGGTCCACCACGCCGTCCGCGCGGACCTCGGCGAAGTCGCGGACCCGGCGCAGCAGTCGGTTCGCGATGCGGGGCGTGCCGCGGGACCGGCCCGCGATCTCCAGCGCGCCGTCCTCCCGCAGGTCGACGCCGAGGATCCTGGCCGAGCGCCGGATGATGTGGTCCAGCTCGTCGGGCGCGTAGAACTCCATGTGCCCGGTGAAGCCGAACCGGTCGCGCAGCGGGCCGGTCAGCGACCCGGACCGGGTGGTGGCCCCGACCAGGGTGAACGGCGCGATGTCCAGCGGGATGCTGGTCGCGCCGGGCCCCTTGCCGACGACGACGTCGACCCGGAAGTCCTCCATCGCGAGGTACAGCATCTCCTCGGCGGGGCGGGCGATGCGGTGGATCTCGTCGATGAACAGCACGTCGCCCTCGACGAGGTTCGACAGCATCGCGGCGAGGTCGCCCGCCCGTTCCAGCGCGGGACCGGAGGTGATCCGCAGCGACGCGCCCAGCTCGGCGGCGATGATCATCGCGAGGCTGGTCTTGCCGAGGCCGGGAGGGCCGGACAGCAGCACGTGGTCCGGCGGCGACCCGCGCCGCATCGCCCCCTGCAGCACCAGTTCGAGCTGTTCGCGGACCTTGAGCTGGCCGACGAACTCGGTCAGGTCCTTGGGCCGCAGCGTGGTCTCGACGTCCCGCTCGGTCGGGATGACCAGCGGCGAGAGGGTCTCGTCCTCGTCCTCGTAGTTCACCTCTTGCGCCCCAGAGCGGCCAGCGAACGGCGGAGCACGGTCGGCGTGGTCTGGGAGGAATCCTCGGCGATGACCGCGTCGACGGTCGTCTCGGCCTGCTTGACCGGGAACCCGAGGCCCAGCAAGGCCTCCACGACCTGCTCGCGCACCTGCGGGGCCCCGTCCGCGACGCCGTCGGCGGTCGGCAGCGGGCCCGCCTTGTCCCGCAGCTCGATGATCAGCCGCTCCGCGCCCTTGCGGCCGATGCCGGGCACCTGGGTGAGCACGGAGATGTTGCCGTCCGCCAGCGCGGCCCGCAGCTTGTCCGGCTCCAGCACCGCCAGCGTCGCCAGCGCGATCCTCGGCCCGATGCCGGACACGGTC
Organism: Umezawaea sp. NPDC059074; assembly: GCF_042738955.1. NCBI lineage: Bacteria > Bacillati > Actinomycetota > Actinomycetes > Pseudonocardiales > Pseudonocardiaceae > Umezawaea > Umezawaea sp. NPDC059074. The sequence continues at coordinate 106,081 of NZ_JBHYHC010000001.1, read as the reverse complement.
TGCAACAGCCCGAACAGCTCGCGAGCGTCGGAGTCGGTGAAGCCGAACAGGGTCAACGAGTCCTCGCGCACGACCAGCGCCGTCGAGAGGGTCGCCTCCTCGCCCCGCCGCAGCCCGGCGAGCGTCGTGGGCGTCGCCTGCACGGCGAACCCCACTCCCCCGACCTCCACGACCACGTGATCGAGTCCGATGGACAGCACCTGCCCACGCAGCGACGAAATCACTTGGTCCTACCTCCGTTTTTCGCGGCTTGGGCGAGCTTGAGCTTGTGCGTGCGGGCCATCTCGGCGGCCTTGGCCTGCGCCTGCGCCATCCGGGTCTGCATCGGCGCGCGCCAGATGTGGCAGATGGCGAGCGCGAGCGCGTCGGCGGCGTCCGCGGGCCTCGGGGCCTCGACGAGGCCGAGGAGCTTGGTGACCATCGTCGTCACCTGCGCCTTGTCCGCGCGACCCGACCCGGTGACGGCGGCCTTGACCTCGCTGGGCGTGTGGAACATGACCGGCAGACCCCGCCGAGCCGCCGCCAGCGCGACCACCCCGCCCGCCTGCGCGGTCGCCATCGCGGTGCGGACGTTGTGCTGGCTGAACACCCGCTCGATGGCGATCACCTCGGGCCGGTAGCGGTCCAGCCAGACCTCCACCTCGTCGGCCAGGTGCATCAGCCGGATCGCCAGCTCGTCGTCGACCGACGTGCGGACGACGTCGACCGCCACGATCCGCACCGTCCGGCCGGGACCGCCGTCGACGACGCCGAACCCGCACCGGGTCAGGCCTGGGTCGACGCCGAACACGCGCACTGGGGTCCCTCCACCGAGACGAACATCCGTTCGAACTTTAGTGGGTGGGCGCGGCCGGGGTTCCCACGACACGCGACAGTCACGGATTGGCGACATCGCCCGTGCCCGCGGTCGACAGTGAGTCACCACCTCGCTACGGTGGCCCGGTCCCATTGATCCACTTCACCTTCCCGGACGCGGCAAAGCGGGGGGCCATGACATGAGGCGGTTCAGCGCCCAGGCGGCCTTCCTCGGCACCCTTTTGCTGGTGCTGCTCGTCGTCGTGGTGTCCGGCGTCCTCGGCCACACGGCCTCCGTCGCGCTCGACAAGACGTCGCAACTCACGGCGACCGTCACCGCGCTGGTCCTCTACTGGCGGGCCGCCGGGCGGCGGACCGGCACCGAGCGCCGGTGGCGGCTGTGGATGGTCGCGTCGATGTCCGCGCTGGCCGTCGGGCTGAGCGCGTGGATCTGGGGGCAGCTGTTCCTCGGCGTCTCGCTGCCGTCGTCCACGTTGGCGCCCTTGGGGTTCATCCTGACGCCGGTGCTGGCTCTGGGGGCGGTCCTGACCCTGGCGCACGGCGCCACCGACTCGCTGCCGAACCACCGCAGCAAGCTCGTGGTGGTGCTGGACGGGCTGATCGTGGTCGGGTCGCTGTTCGTGCTGACGTGGGTGTCGGCGCTGGAGTCCATCGCTCGGGCCTGGGCGACGTCGGGGCCGGGGTTCGCGACGGTGGTGGCGCACCCGGCCGCCTACCTGGTGCTGCTGGTGACATTGCTGGTGACGTCGTGGACGCACAAGCCGGTGCGGCAGCTGCCGATGCTGTTCCTGGCGCTGGCGGGGCTGGCGCAGTCGTCGTCGGGGTGGATCTTCGCGTGGCTGGTGAGCCACGGGGCCGAGGCGATCCCGCCGGTGGCCGACGCGGGGTTCATGGCCTGCCCGGTGCTGCTGCTGATGAGCGCGCTCGCGCCCACACGGGGGCGGGTCGCGCGGCCGGGGAAGCTCGGCACCGGCGAGCTGCTGCACCTGCTCGTGCCGTACCTGCCGATGCTGATCACCGGGCTGTTCATCATCGTGGGAACGGCCACCGGGGTGCGGTTCAACCCGCTGGAGATCTACACCGGGCTGGGCGTGGTGCTGCTGGTGATCGTCCGGCAGCTCGTGACGCTGATGGACAACGCCCGGTTGCTGGACCAGCTGCACGAGAGCCGGGAGCAGTTGCGGCACCAGGCGTTCCACGACCCGCTGACCGGGGTGGCGAACCGGGAGCTGTTCCGGCAGCGGTTGACGGCGGCGCTCGAACGCGGGGACCCGGTGGTGCTGGCGTTCATCGACGTGGACGGGTTCAAGCACGTGAACGACAGCTTCGGGCACGCCGAGGGGGACGCGGTGCTGCGGATCGTGGCGGCCCGGCTCCAGCGGTGCGTGCGGGAGGAGGACACCGTGGCCCGGTTGGGCGGGGACGAGTTCGGGGTGCTCGTGGAGAGCGGGGCCGATCCGTCGGAGATCGGGGTGCGGGTGCTGGAGGCGTTGAAGTCGCCGCACCGGACGCAGGGACGGGAGCACCTCGTGCGGGCGAGCGTGGGGATCGCGCACCGGGAGGTCTTCGACGGCGCGGCCACCGCGGACGACCTGCTGGGGTCGGCCGACGCGGCGATGTACACGGCCAAGCGGTTGGGCAAGGGGATGGTTGTCGTGCACGGGTCCGTGGCAGCGACGGAGCTGACGTGAACGCCGAGGACGTCATCGAGGCGCTGGGGTTGGAGCCGCTGCCCGTCGAGGGCGGGCACTTCGCGCAGGGGTACCGGTCCGGGGACCTGTCGACCATCTACTACCTGTTGCGCCCCGGCGAGTTCTCGGCGTTGCACCGGTTGGGCAACGTCGAGGTGTACGCGCACCACCTCGGGGCTCCGTTGCGGATGCTGTTGCTGCACCCGGACGGGAGCGTGAGCGCGCCGGTGCTGGGTGGTGGGCTGGGCGAGGGGCAGCGGCCGCAGGTGGTGGTGCCCGCCGGGGCGTGGCAGGCGAGTCGGTCCGACGACTGGACGTTGGTGACGACCGTGGTCGTGCCGCCCTACACCGATGACGTGGTGGAGTTCGGGGACGCGGACGCGTTGGCCGTGGAGTTTCCTTCGCACGCCACGGAGATCCGCGGGCTCTGCGCGCCGTAGGCCACTCGACCGGACGCCTCCGATCAGGTGCTCGCGGTTCATTTCCCACCGGGTTCCGGCCGAAAGCGGAAGACTTCGACCACCGGTCGCGTGGGGGTCACCGGCCGGGTCCTTAGGGGGAAACCGGATGGGATCAATGGGGAGAAGGGCGGCGGCGCTGCTCGCCGTCGTCGTGGGGTGCCTGGCGCTGCTGGCGGGGACGGCGTCCGCCGACCCCGGCGTCGGAGCGCAGGCGCAGAACATCGAGTTGTACGCGGGGCCGGTCAACATGCGGCCCGGACCGTCGATCGACAGCGGGTTCTCCGGCGTCATCGAGAAGGGGGTCCACTGGGCGGAGTGCCAGACCGCGGGCCAGCGGATCTTCTACCTGGGCAACGAGTCCACCGTCTGGGTGTGGGTCTACAACGAGAAGTTCAACGTGTGGGGGTACGTCAGCACGGTCTTCGTGAAGGGACCGATGATCATCCCCGGTTTGCGCTGGTGCTGATCGGATGACTCCTGCGGCGACCGCGCGCGGCGCGGTCGCCGTAGGGTCGGTCGGATGGGGACCGTGGTGCGGGTGCGGGGGATCGTGCTGCCGGAGCGCGAGGAACGGACGTTCTGGATCGACGGCGACCGGCTGCGGACCTCGCCGGTGCCGGGCGCGGAGACCGTGGTGGACGGCGGGTGGCTGCTGCCGGGCCTGGTGGACGCGCACACGCATCCCGGCAGCGCCAAGCCCGGCGATCCGTTCGACCACGACCTGCTCCGGGCGGATCTGGGACTGCACCGGGACGCCGGGGTGCTGTTGGTGCGGACGCCGGGGACCGCGGGCCGGATGCCCCGGTGGGTGGACGAGGAGCCCGACCTGCCTCGGGTGCGGTCGGCCGGGCGGTGGCTGGCCACGCCGGGGCGGTTCTTCGCCGGGTGGGGGCGGAACGTGGACGAGGCCGACCTGGTCGCGGCGGCCGTCGAGGAGGCTTCGGCGTCTTCCGGGTGGTGCAAGGTGATCGGGGACTGGGCCGCCGGGGAACCCGCCGTGCCGGTCGGGGTGCTGTCGGCCGTGGTGGAGGCCGTGCACGCGGTCGGCGGGCGGGTGGCCGTGCACTGCCAGACGGCCGACGGGTGCCGGAACGCCGTGGAGGCCGGGGTGGACAGCCTGGAGCACGGGATGAACCTCGACGTCGGGCTGGTCGAGCGGATGGCGGCCCAGGGCACGGCGCTGGTGCCCACGCTCGGGGCGTTCCTGGACTTCGTGGGGCCCACCTCCAGCGACTTCCTGCGACAGGGGGTCGAGGGGATGCTGGCCACCATCCCGGTCGCGCGGGAGGCCGGGGTCGAGGTGCTGGCGGGCACGGACAGCCGTCCGTGCGGGACGGTCGTCGGGGAGGTCCAGGCGTTGATCCGGGCGGGCTTGACGGCGGAGGCCGCTGTCGGGGCGGCGTCGTGGCGGGCTCGGGCGTGGCTCGGCGTGCCGGGGTTGGTCGACGGGGGCCCCGCGGACCTCGTGGCCTACGACCGGGATCCGACCGCGGAGCCCGGTGTCCTCGCGTTTCCCCGACGGGTCGTCCTGCGGGGGAAAGTGGTGCGGTAGCTAGCGGTAGGGCCCCTGCCCGGTCGGTCGGACGAGGATCTCGCCGACGTCCACCGACGGTGGCTGGGAGACGGCGTACAGGACGGCGCGGCCCACGTCGGCTGGGTCCAGTTTCGGTTCGGTCGCGCGTGACTCGGGGATCGCGCCGGTGTCCGTGAGGCCGGGCTGGACGACCGTGACGCGCACGCCGGTGCCGACGCACTCGGCCCGGATGTTCTGCGCCAGGCCGGAAACCGCCCACTTCGTGGCCGAGTACAGGTTGCCGGGGCGGACGCCCCGGCCCGCCGCCGAGCCGGTGAGGACCAGGTGGCCCCGGCTGCGCAGCAACGCGGGCATGGCGGCCTTCGCCGTGTAGGCCGGGCCGCAGACGTTGGTGAGGACCATGTCCGCCCACTCCGCCGGGGGTGCGCCCTCGTCGGTCGTGAACGACGTGACGACGCTCGACCCGGCGTTGGCGAAGACGACGTCGATCGAGCCCCACTCGTCTTCCACGCGCTCCATCAGGAAGGCCAACTCGTGCCACGACGTGACGTCGCAGGAGGCCGCCCAGACGCGGTCCGGGCCGCCCAAGCGCGTGGCGGCGTTGACCAGCTGTTCGGCGTGCCGCGAGGTCAGGACCAGGCGGTACCCGGCCGCTGCCGCCAGTTGTGCGGTGGCCGCGCCGATGCCCCTGGACGCGCCGGTGATGACGAAGACCGAATCCCCCATGGACCGGACGCTACCCAAAGTCGTCAGCGGGACGACAGCGCCACCTGGTTGGATCAAGGAACTGGTCCGAACGAGGTGGGGGAACACCGATGAACATCACTCGCAGGTTCGCGCTCGGCTTGGGGTCGGTCGCCGCGGCCTCGGCTGTTCTGGGCACGTCGGCCGCGGCGGCGTCCGCGCAGGCCGACGAGGTGGACACGGAGCCGGAACTGGAGTCGTTGATCCCGCGTTCGGCTGACGTGGCACGGCGGAAGATCGCGCGCAAGTACCGGCTCGAGACGCGCAAGGCGCGCGGCTCCTGGTCGTCCTACATCGGGGTGGCCAACGCGGACGGCTCGGTGCGGTCCGCCGTGGAGGAGAACGCGGACGCGGTCGTGGAGGCGTACAGCGTCAACAAGATCGCGGTCGCCGTCGCGGTGCTGGACAAGGTGGACCGCGGGCTGCTGACGCTGGACCAGCGGGTCGACGTGACCGCCGCCATCGTCATCCAGGACACGGACGGCATCTTCGGGCTGGACGGGGCGTACCCCAGTTCGGTGACGATCGGGCACGCGCTGGCGGCGCTGCTGACGGTGTCCGACAACACGGCCGTGCGGCTGTGCGGGCTGGTCGCGCCCGCGTTGGAGATCAACGAGATCCTGCGCGGGAAGGGCTTCCCGAACACGCAGGTCGTGCCGGTCGCGAACCCGAACCGGTTCTTCCTCGGCACGACCACGCCGCGGGAGACGGACCGGCTGCTGCGCAGGCTGGTGGCGGGTGAGCTGCTGTCGCCCACGTCCACCGCGTACCTGCTGACGATCCTGCGGTCGCTGACCGCGTTCACCGACGGGATCCGGCTGGAGCTGTCGTCGAACGAGCGGCTCCAGGTGGCGACCAAGGCCGGCTGGTTCGACGACGGCCGCAACGAGGCGGGCATCGTGTTCTCCGCCGACGGCAAGCCGGTGATCACCTACGCGCTGTTCGCGTCCGGGCAGTTCCGCGGGGACGCCGCGGCCAACCTGGACAACTACGGCGCGACGCACCCGGCGCTGCGGGCCCGCGCCGCGCTGGGCCGGACGCTGTTCGACTCGGTGCTCCAGATCACCTGCGCCGCTCCTCGGGCGTTCCGCTCGCAGGCCTACCGGCCCTGGACCGGAGCCTGACGTATTTCCCGGTGCGGAGCGCGCTCCTCACCTTGTGGACCGGGTCGGTGGTCGCCGCCGTCGACGACCGACCCGTTCGCTCCCCGCCGCGCCGCGCGCCGGGCCCGTGACGACTAGGCTCCGGGCACGCGAACGAGGAGGCACGGGTTTTGACTCCCAGGCAGGTGACGCTGGCGGAGGTCGCGAGCCACGCGGGGGTGTCGCTGGCGACCGCCTCGCGCGTGCTCAACGGCAGCACGCGGCAGGTCAGCGACGAGCTGCGGGACCGCGTGGTCGGCTCCGCCCAGGAACTGGGCTACCTGCCCAACGCCGCCGCGCAGGCGTTGGCGCGCAACAGCAGCGTCCTGGTGGGCCTCGTCGTGCACGACATCTCCGACCCGTACTTCTCCAGCATCGCCGCGGGCGTGACGCGGATCGCCGAGGAGGCGGGGCTGGTCGTGGTGCTGGGCACCACCGGCCGCGACCCCGAGCGCGAGGTCGAGCTGCTGTACACGCTGCGCGCGCACCGGGCGCGGGCCGTCGTGATCGCGGGCAGCCGCACCACCGACCGCGGCTCCACGGGCAGGCTCGCCGCCGAGATCGAGGCGTTCGCCGCGCAGGGCGGCCGGGTGGCGTGCGTCTCGCAGGCCCGCATCCCCACCGACACCGTGGTGCCGTCGAACCGCGCGGGCGCGCGGGCGCTCGCGCGAGAACTCGCGGCGCTGGGGCACAAGCGGTTCGCCGTGCTGGCCGGGCCGTCGAACCTGATCGTGGCGCGCGACCGGCTCGCCGGGTTCAAGGCGGGCCTGGCCGACGCCGGGGTCGACCTGCCCGCGTCGTCGGTGATCACCGGGGCCTTCACCAGGGACGGCGGCCACGCGGCCGCGGTCGAGCTGTTGGCCGCGAAGACCGGCGCGACCTGCGTGTTCGCCGTGAACGACGTGATGGCGCTCGGCGCCATGGCGGCGTTGCGCGAGGCCGGGCTGCGGGTGCCGGAGGACGTGTCGATGGCCGGGTTCGACGACATCCCGACGCTGCGGGACCTGGTGCCGGGGCTGAGCACCGTCCGGCTGCCGCTGGAGGAGCTGGGCGAGCGCGCGGCGCGGCTGGTGCTGGACGAGGGAGCGGACGAGCCCCGCACGGTCAAGGTGGCGGGCGAGGTCGTGCTGAGAGCGAGCACCCGCTCACCCTCCGGAACCGGCCTGCGCTGACCGCCACAACCTCTAAACTGGACCGAAGCGTTCCCCCACCTGCAAGATCCACCGAGGAGTGACTCCTTACCGTGCGCGACGCGCAGTCACCTGGTTTCAGTACTGAGCCGGGTCGAACACCCGGCTGCCACACCAGCCCGATCCCGCCCTCCGCCGGAGGCAGCAGGTGATCGGAACCCTCCTGAGCGTCCTCGGCCTGCTGGCCGTCATCGCGCTCACCATCGGGACCGCCACCGCGGTCGCCGCCGAGTTCTCCCTCACCGCCCTCGAACGCAGCACCGTGGACAACCACGCCGCCGTCGTGGGCGACGCCAAGGCCCTGAAGCTCCAGAAGGCGCACAAGACGCTGTCCTTCCAGCTCTCCGGCGCCCAGCTGGCCATCACCATCACCACCCTGATCACCGGCTACATCGCCGAGCCCGCCATCGCGGAACTGGTCGAACCCGGCCTGACCGCGATCGGCGTCCCGCTGGCCGTCGCCGACCCGCTGGCGCTGGCGTTCGCGCTGGCACTGGCCACCGCCGTGTCGATGGTGTTCGGCGAGCTCGTGCCGAAGAACCTGGCCATCGCCAAGCCGATGGAGACGGCCCGCGCGGTGGTCGGCTTCCAGTCGGCGTTCTCCAGCATGTTCCGCTGGCTGATCAGCGGCATGAACCTGGCGGCGAACTGGCTGGTGCGGCGCTTCGGCGTCGAACCGGTCGAGGAGCTGGCGTCGGCGCGGTCGCCGGAGGAGCTGGGCGCGCTGGTGCGCTCCAGCGCCGAGCACGGCACGCTCGACCAGGGCACCGCGACCCTGCTGGACCGGTCGCTGCGCTTCGGCGACCGCACGGCGGGCGAGCTGATGACGCCGCGCGTGCAGGTCGAGGCGCTGCGGATGGACGCGACCGTGCTGGACCTGATCTCCAAGACCCGCGAGACCGGGTTCTCCCGGTTCCCGGTGCACAACGGGGACCTGGACGAGGTGCGCGGGATGGTGCACGTCAAGCAGGCGTTCAGCGTGCCGGTCAACCAGCGCGGCACCACGCCGGTGTCGGCGCTGACGCGGCCGGTGCAGACCGTGCCGGAGACCCTGGAGGGCGACGCGCTGCTGGACCGGCTGCGCGCCTCGGGGTTGCAGACCGCGCTGGTCGTCGACGAGTACGGCGGCACGGCCGGCCTGGTGACGCTGGAGGACGTGGTCGAGGAGATCGTCGGCGACGTCCGCGACGAGCACGACCGGGGCGAGGCCGCTCCGGTCCGCCCGCTGGGCAAGGGGAGCTGGATGGTGTCGGGGCTGCTGCGCGACGACGAGGTCGCCGAGGCCACCCGGTTCCGGATGCCCGAGGGCGACTACGAGACCCTCGCGGGCCTGGTCATGGCCCGGCTGGGTCGGATCCCCGACGTCGGGGACGAGATCAGGGTCGACGGCTGGCGGATCACCGTGATGCGGATGGACCGGCACCGCACGGCCGAGCTGCGGGTGGCCAAGGTCGCCGAGACCGAGCAGGTGGCGGCCCAGTGAGCATCCTGGTCCTCGTCCTGTTCCTCGCGGGCAACGCGTTCTTCGTCGGCGCCGAGTTCGCGATCATCACCGCCCGCCGCGACCGGCTGGAGGCGCTGGCCGAGAAGGGCAGCAGCCGGGCCCGCACCGCGATCAAGGCGGGCAGGCAGCTGCCGCTGATCATCGCGGGCGCGCAGCTGGGCATCACGTTGTGCTCGCTCGGGCTCGGCGCGATCGGCGAGCCCGCCGTGGCGGCGATCCTGGAGACCCCGTTCCACGCGGTCGGCATCCCCACGGCGCTGCGGCACGGCATCTCGTTCGCGCTGGCGCTGATCATGGTGGTGGCGCTGCACACGATCCTCGGCGAGATGGTGCCGAAGAACCTGGCCATCGCGAACCCCGAGCAGCTGGCGATCTGGCTCGTGCCGGTGCACTACGGGTTCTGCAAGCTGGTCGGGCCGGTGCTGCGGATGTTCACCGTGGTGTCGACGGCCGTGCTGAAGCTGATGGGCGTGACGCCGAAGGACGAGCTGGAGTCGGCGTACACGACCGACGAGCTGGCGATGCTGATCGCCCAGTCCCGCCAGGAAGGCCTGCTGGAGGACTCCGAGCACCGGCGGCTGGCCCAGACGCTGTCGTCGGCCGAGCGGACCGTGGCGGACGTCCTGGTGCCGCTGGACCGGCTGACCACGCTGTCGTCGAACCCGACGGTCGGCGAGGTCGAGTCGTCCGTGGCCCGGACCGGGTTCTCCCGGTTCCCGGTGCGCGGCGACAACGGTCGCCTGCTGGGCTACCTGCACGTCAAGGACGTGCTGGACCTCGCGGGCGCCGATCCGGGCACGCCGGTGCCGCGCACCCGCATCCGCGGGCTGCCGGACCTGCCGGTCGACGCGCACCTGGACGAGGCGCTGGCCGCGCTGCGGCGCGCGCAGTCGCACCTCGCGCGGGCCGTCGACGCCGACGGGACGCTGTGCGGCGTCGTGGCGATGGAGGACCTGGTCGAGGAGTACGTCGGCACGGTCCGCGACGGCACGCACGTGAGCCGCGAGCTCTAGGTCCGACCGGGGAGGCCCGCGGCGACGCGGGCCTCCTCCTCGGCGAACCCCTTGGGGGACAACGTCCTCCACGTCAGCACCACGGCCAGCAGTTGCACGACCGCGGCCATCCCCCACACCCAGCGCAGACCCCAGTGGGCCGCGACGAACCCGCCCGCCAGCGCGCCCAGCGGCGTCAGGCCCCACGCGAGCGCGCGGTGGCTGGTCAGCACGCGGCCGAGCAGCGGCGTGGGCGTGAACCGCTGGCGGCTCGACTGCGAGCACACGTTCCACACCAGGGTCGTGGACGACACGGCCACCAGCGTCGCGGCGACGAGCGCGGGTCTCGCGGGCAGGACGGCGATGAGCACGCTCCCCACGCCCGCGGCGGTCGAGGCGAGCCGCATCGACCAGGCGTAGCCGAGGCGCGTGACCACGGGGTGCACGACGAACGACGCGGCGATCCACCCCGCGGCCAGGCACGCCAGCAGCACGCCGTAGCCGACCGGGCCGACGTGCAGGACCTGCGTCGCGTACAGGACGAACATGGCCTGGGTCGCGCTCGCGGCGAACGCGCCGAGCGCGACCGAGAGGGTGATCGTGCGCAGCAGCGGGCTGCCGACCAGGAACGCCAACCCGGTCCTGACGTCCCGCAGCGGGTGACCCGGCGGGCTCGGCACGTGCGGGACGGCGATGCCGCGGGTCAGGACCACCGCGGCGAGCGCCGTGGCGCAGGCGAGCCACGCGGGCAGGCCCGCGGCGACCGCCAGCAGGAACCCCGTGGCGGGCGGCACCACGAACTGCACGACCCCGCGCTCGATGACGATCATCCGCGCGTTCGCCGCGGCCAGCCGGTCCGGCCCCACGACGTCCGGCACCAGCGCCCCGCTCGCCCCGTCGCCGAGGACCTGCGCGCTGGTCACCACGAACGCCACGACGAGCAGCAGCGGCAGGCTCAGCGTGCCGGTGGTCGCGGCCACGGCCAGCGCGGCCGCCGCGACGGCCTGCACGGCGAACGCCGCCGCCAGCACGGACGTGCGCCGGAACCGGTCGATCAACACCCCCGCGGCCAGCGAGAACAGCAGCCACGGCGCTTGCCCCACCACGTTCACCAGCGCCACCTGCCGCGGATCGGTGGTGATCGTGACCGCCAGCAGCGGTAGGGCCGTCAGCAGCAGCCCCTCCCCCGCCGACCCGCTGATCGCCACCGCCTGCAAACGCCCCCACCCGGTCCCCATGGCGTCCACCTTGTCGGGTGTGCTGGCCAAGTCGAACGTTTTAGGCTGGGCTGAGGCGATGGCCCTCCGCTTCGCCGTGTCACCGCTCTGGGAAACGATCGCCGGCCTGCGCGTCCTGGCCGCGCCGGAGTGCGCCCCGGTCCACCAGCGCTGGACCGCGTGGGCCGCGGAACGCCTGGCCGCCCTGACCGACGACCCGTGGCTCCGCCTGCTGCGCCACCTCGCCACCGCGACCCCGATCGTGCCCGAGTTCCTCATCCCCACACCGGGCCTGCGCTCCCCGTGCTTCGCGACCGAGGTGGACGCCGTGCTCCGCACCCCCTCGGACCGCCTGGGCCCACTCCCCGACGCCAGTGCCCTCCCACCCCTGCACGACCGCCTGCACGCCGTCCACGACGCGATCATCGCCCCGCTCTGGCCCCGCCTGGAGGGCGTCCTCCAAGGCGACGTCGAACGCCGAGGCCGCAGGCTGACCGAACGCGGCGGCCCCACGGTCGTCGACGAACTGCACGACACCGTGAAGTGGCACCGCACGGCCGTCGGGGTAGACGGCACCGTCACCGAACTGGGCGACCGCGACCTGGTCCTCGTCCCGTCGGCCTTCATCTGGCCCACCGTCTACCTCCGCGACAGCCCCGTCCGCGTGGCCCTGTGCTACCCGGCCACCGGCTTCGGCACCCTGTGGACCCGCCCGACTCCCCCGGCGCGTCCGGCGTTGGGCCGACTCCTGGGCGGCACACGGGCCCGGCTGCTGCTGGAACTGGAACGGCCGAGCACGGTGTCGGAGTTGGCGGAACGGCTGAACGTGACGGCCGGGGCGGTGTCCCAACACCTGACCGTGCTGCGGGAGACGGGGCTGGCGGTGAGCCGCCGGGAGGGGCGGGAAGTGGTGTCGCTGCGGACGGCACTGGGGCTGGCGCTGGTGCAGGGGGCGGACTAGATCTCCTTCACCACCCGTGCCGGGTTGCCCACCGCGACGACGTTCGGTGGCAGGTCCTTCGTCACGACCGCGCCCGCGCCCACCACGGTGTTCTCCCCGATCGTCACCCCCGGCAGCACGATCGCGCCGCCGCCGAGCCACACGTTGTCGCCGATGACGATCGGCTTGGCGGCCTCCCACTTCGCGCGGCGGGGTTCCGGGGCCACCGGGTGGGTGGGGGTCAGGAGTTGGACGTTCGGGCCGATCTGGACGTCGTCGCCGATCGTGATCGGGGCCACGTCGAGTGCCACCAGGCCGAAGTTGGCGAACGTGCGGGCCCCGATGGTGATGAAACCGCCGTAGTCGACGCGGAACGGGGGGCGGATGACGGTGCCCTCGCCGACGCCGCCCAACCACTCCGCGAGCAACCGCGCGCGTTCCGCGCCGTCGCGGGAACCGGTGGCGTTGTAGGCGGTCTGGAAGTCCTCGGAGCGGTGGGACAGCTCGTCGAGTTCGGGGTCGTCGGCGAGGTAGAGGTCTCCGGCGAGCATCCGCTCGCGCATGGATCGGGTGTCCGGCGTCATGCGGACGACCGTACAAATAAACTGGCCCCATGGTGGTGCTGACCGAAGCCGAGTGGACGGCGCGCCGGGACCGGCACCGGGAGCGCGTGCGGCGCTGGACGGGGCCGCACCACGAGCGGAAGGCGACCGGGGAGAAGCACCCCGTGCTCGACTTCCTCTTCTCCTACTACTCGCACCGGCCGTCCCGCCTGGAGCGCTGGCACCCCGGCCCCGGCGTGGTGCTGGAGGGCGACGCGGCGCGGGAGTTCCTGAAGTGGCCCGCGTACGGCGAGACCGCCGACGGGGTGGCGCTGGACGTGGAGCGGTTCGCCGAGGCGCGGCAGCCGACCGTGGACTTCGTGCGGCGGCTGCTCGGGGCGACCGCGCGGCGGGCGCCGCGGCTGGGCTGCTTCGGGCTGCACGAGTGGGCGATGGTCTACCGGCAGCGGCCCGAGCAGGTGCGGCACAACGCGTGGCCGCTGCGGCTCGGGTCGGCGGGGACGGACGCGGTCGTGGACGCGAGCCGCGTGCAGTGCGGGCACTTCGACGCGTTCCGGTTCTTCACGCCGGACGCGCGGCCGCACAACACGCTCCAGCCGACCAGGGAGACGCAGGTCGAGTTCGAGCAGCCGGGCTGCCTGCACGCGACGATGGACCTGTTCAAGTGGGCGTACAAGCTGGATCCGGCGACGCCGTCGGAGCTGGTGGCGGACTGCTTCGAGCTGGCGCTGGAGGTGCGCGAGCTGGACATGTGCGCGAGCCCGTACGACTTGGCGCCGCTGGGTTACGAGCCGGTGGCGATCGAGACGCCGGAGGGTCGTGCCGAGTACGTGCGGCGGCAGGCGGCGTTCACCGCGAGGGCCGAACCGCTGCGCGCCGCGCTACTGGAACTTTCAGTGACGTTGCGTCACACTTCCGCCGTGAGCAGCTGACCCATTCGGGTAAATGTCACGCGATCTCGTCCACAATTACTTAACCCAGCCCTCAGTCTTCACCTGTTAGCGTGACGACCGCCGGTACAGGTGTCGTCGGGGCGGTTGATCCGGGTGCCGGACGTGGTGCGTGGTCACGAGCTGCCGGAAGACGCTGAAAGGGAAGTCGATGTCTCGACATCGCACGCTGCGCACGCGGGTGCGGCGCGGTGTGGCGGGGTGGCCCGTCGCGGTCGTCGGCCTCGTCGCGCTGATCGTCCTGGGTGTTCTCGGCTGGAGCTGGCTCGGCGGAGTGATCGAGCGCCGCGCGGCCGCCGAGGCCGGTGACTGCGCCGAGGGCGAGGCGTCGCTGAGGATCGCGTCGACACCGAGCGCGGCCGACGCCGTGCGCGACGTGGCGAAGGCGTGGAGCGCGACCCGTCCGGTGGTCTACGACCACTGCATCCGGGTCGAGGTGCAGTCGATCGACTCCGAGGTCGTCCTCGACGGCCTGACGCAGGGCTGGGACGAGGCCAAGCTCGGCACCCGCCCGCACGCGTGGATCACCGACTCGATGCTGTGGGCGAACCGGCTCGGCGCGCAGAACCGCGCGCTCATCGGTGCCGCCCCGCAGTCGATCGCCGCGAGCCCCGTGCTGCTCGCGATGCCCGAGGAGGGCGCGACGGCCATGCAGGCGGCGGCGGGCTTCCGCTGGACCGACCTGCCCGACATCATGTCGTCGCCCGGCGGCTGGGACCGGTTCGGCCAAGCGGCGTGGGGACCGTTCCGGCTGGCGATGCCCGACCCGACGACGAACGCCGCCACCGCCATGGCGATCCAGTCGGCGCTGGCGGGCGCGAGCCCCGAGGGCAAGGGCCCGGTCACCACGGCGATGCTCGACCTGGACCCCGTGAAGGCCACGATGGCGAGCCTGGTCGCGGCGAAGCCGTCGCAGACCCCCGCCAGCACGTGGGAGGCACTGGGGCTGCTGGCCGACAAGCCCACCGTGAACGGCGCGGGCATCAGCGCGGTCCCGGTGTTCGAGGTCGACCTCTACCGGCACAACACGGGCAAGGACACCGGCACTCCCCCGTTGAAGCCGCTGTACGGCGTGGCCCCCGGCGGTCCGACGCCGGTCGCGGACTTCCCGTTCGTGGCGCTCGCGGGCGACTGGGTCGGCGAGGCGCAGGTGCGGGCCGCGCAGGCGTTCCGCGAGTTCCTGACGCAGCCGGCGCAGCAGAAGATCCTGGCCGCCTCGGGTCTGCGGGTGCCGTCGTCGACGGACCGGCCGAAGCCCTCGCCGGGCGTGCGCTGGGCGACGATGACCGAAGGTCTCGCACCGGCCGACTCGACCACCACGCAGCAGATCTCGGCGACGTGGGCGGCGGCGGACAACGGCCAGGTGGTGACGCTGCTGGTCGACTCGTCGAAGTCGATGGAGGAACCGGGGGGCGACGGCAAGAGCAGGATGGAGTGGCTGCGGTCGGCGCTGTCCGGCCAGGTCAGCCGCTCGCTGTCCGGCTCGGTCGGGCTGTGGGAGTTCTCCGCGCAGGTCGACGGCGACCTGCCGTACCGCGAACTCGTGCCGACCGGTCCCGTCGTGGAGCAGCGGCAGGCCCTGCTCGACGGGGTCGCGGGCCTCAAGCCGCTGAGCGCGACCCAGCTCTACACGAGCCTCGTCGCGCTGTACAAGGACGCGCAGCAGAACTACCAGACCGGCAAGCGCAACAGCATCGTCGTGCTCACCGACGGCCCCAACGACGGGGGTCTGAGCTTCGACGAGCTGCGGGCCCAGCTCGACAAGCTGAAGCGCGCGGACCGCCAGATCCCGGTGAGCGTCATCGCCATAGGGTCCGCGCCGGAACGCGACCCGCTGACCAAGATCACCCGGTCGACCGGCGGCGCGTACTCCGTGGCGGAGGACGGCAAGGCGATCGACGCGGCGCTGGCGCAGATCCTGTCGGTCGGGTAGCTAGCGCGGGATGGCGAGCTTGGCGAGTTCGCGGTCGAAGTCGATCCAGAGCTCCTCCTCACCGGGCGCGACGACGTCGTAGGAGAGGTCGAGGAACTCGGCGATGTCCTCGGCGAGCCCGGACAGGACGGCGAACCCGGTGGGCGCGTCGAGCTCCACGAGCATCCGCTCGTCGTCCTCCGGGGCGGGCCGGACGGCGATGTCGCCCTCACCCGTCCGGGTGATGAGCCCGTCGGCCAGTAATTCACGGCCGAACATCCACTCCACCTCCCCCGGCCCGGTGTGGAAGCTGATGGCGACCGCGTACGGGTCGTCGGGGTCGTAGCGGAGTTCGGCGTCGATGGGCGCAGGTGCCGCGCCGGGCGTGAGCAGTTCGAAAGTCGTGGCGACGGTGATCACGATCTTCTTGGTCATGCGTCGACGATAAGTACCGACCGTGACGCCCGACACCCCTAGAAAGGGTGAGTGGACCCCGGAATCACCAGAGTGTGCACTGTTTTCCCACGAACGGGTGAGCGGTTGTTCGCCATTGTGCGGAATGCGGTGTCAGTGCTGGTACATCGCGACCATGGCGGCCGCCGCCGTGGCCACGCGGTCGCGCAGTTCCGGCGGGGCGAGGACCTCGACGTCCGGGCCGAGTTTGAGGAGGTCCGGCTCGGCGTGGTCGAGGGACTCGGTGGGCAGGTCGACGGTCGTCCAGCCGTCCGGGTCGGGGGTGGCCGGGGAGTCGCGCAGGGCGCGGGCGGCGACCAGGCCGAGGAGGTACTGGGCGCGGCGGACGCCGTCCGGGGAGAGGCGGACCGTGACGCGCATGCCGTACATCCGCTGCTCGAACCGCTCGGACCAGGCCTCCCAGTAGGCGGTGAGGTCGAAGTCCGGTGGGCGGTCGAAGTGGTCGTCCGTGGTGGTGAGGGTGAGGACCCGTGCCACCCGGTAGGTGCGGAGGTCGCCGTCGGAGCGGGCGGTGCGGAGGTCGCCGTCGGAGCGGGCGATCAGGTACCAGACGCCGGCCTTCAGGACGAGGCCGAGCGGGTCGACCGTGCGGTGGACCTCGATCGCCTGGCCGCCCCACCGGCGGTAGTGGATGGCGAGGCGGCGCTGGTGCCAGACGGCGTCGGCGATGGCGGTGAGGTTCGGGGTCTCGTCGGAGTGCCGGAACCAGCCGGGGGTGTCGAGGTGGAACCGCTCGCGGACCCGGCCTGCTCGGGAGCGGAGTTCCGGTGGGAGGGCGGCTTGGAGCTTGAGCTGGGCGGCGGCCACGACCGTGCCGAGGCCCAGTTCGGCTGCGGGGCCGGGAAGGCCAGCGAGGAAGAGGGACTCGGCTTCCTCGGTGGTGAAGCCGGTGAGCTTGGTGCGGTAGCCGTCGACCAGTCGGTAGCCGCCTGCCGGGCCGCGGTCGGCGTAGACGGGGACGCCCGCGGCTCCCAAGGCCTCGACGTCGCGGTAGACGGTGCGGATGGAGACCTCAAGCTCGTCCGACAGCTCCTGGGCGGTCATGCGGCCGCGGGACTGGAGCAGGAGGAGCAGGGAGAGGAGACGGCTCGCGCGCATGCTCACCAGTTTCCTCGTGTACCTGACGGGCGGTGTCAGGTATGGGGTGCAGGATTCCGGGCATGAGCACACACGCTGCCGGGACGATCACGATGAAGAGCTGGGAAGAGACGACGTGGGAGGGGAAGGCCCACCAGGAGGTTTCCGGGGCCAAGAGGACCACGGGGACGATGGTCGGGGAATACCACGGGGAGTTGGAGGGGACCGGGGAGACGCGGTTCGTGATGACCTACATCAGTGATACGGATTGCTACTCGGTGGGGTACGAGGTGGTTAGTGGGGTGCTTGGGGGGAAGTCGGGGACGTTCGTGTTGCAGCACGTGGGGCGGTTTCGGGATGGGACGGTGTCCGGGGGGTTCACCGTGGTGCCGGAGTCGGGGACTGAAGGGTTGGTGGGGTTGAGCGGGAGTGGGGGGATCGTGTGGGCTGAGGGGGAGGCTGGGAAGTACACGTTGGATTACGTGATTTCGGAGTGATGGGGTGGGGGTTCGGGGGTTGGTTTTTTGGGGGGGGGCTTGGGTGGATTTGAGGTCGCTGGGGGCTGGGCGATGGGTGCTGTTGGATCCCTGACCGTTGGGGCTTGATTGGCGGGTGCCGCTGGGGCCTACCCCCTCGCGGGCCGTCGGTCCGGAAGGCTGTTCGCTTCCTCCGGCGACGTTGTTTGCTCTCTCCGGCCCGGCCTCTTCTGGTCGCCGGAAGCCGTTCCCGGCTGCGGGGCTTACCAGGTCAGGGCTGCTGGAGTCGCCTGTGCCCAGGTCCGCCGAGGCCGTTTCGGAAAAATGTCGTACCTCGGTCGTAGTGTGTGCGTCGGGGGGTCTTCACGACGGGGGGACCTCTGGTTCGGCGTGGTCCGCCTACGGGCATGTGGTGCGCCGTGGGTGTTTGGGGTCAACCCCCGATTGCGCCGATTATCCCACCCTCTTTCGTCTTGTCAAGGCTGGAAAGACGCCTTGACAAGACGAAAGAGGGTGGGGGCGCAAAAACAATCGGGGGCCGGCCGGGGTGGGGGTTAAAAGAACCTGCCGGCACGGTCCGGATTTGGTGCGGTGCGAGTGGCGGCCGGGGGCCCAAAAGGGCCGTGGCGGTTGGTCCCGGTGCGGGTTTTGGCCGGGGCCCAAAGGGCCCATGACGGGTGGTCATCGGTGCCGGTTGGGGCCCGCAGGTTTGTGGTGGGGCTGGTTCTTACTCGACGGTGATGGTGACCTTGTTCGGGTAGAACGCTACGTGGCCTGCGATTTCCTTGACTGAGGGGTAGGGCTGTTCGTAGGTCCAGATGGCGTCGGTCAGGTCTTGGTCGCCGGTGATCGTGTAGTACGACGCGTCGCCCTTGTACGGGCAGTACGTGCTCGTGTCCGTGCGCTTGATTGCTGTCTGGTCTACGTCTTCCAGGGGGATGTAGTGGGCCGCTGGGTAGGTCGACTCCTGGAGGGTGAGGGACCTCGTCGTGTCCGCCACTACGCGGTTGCCTGCGCGGACGACGATGTGGTTCGTCGACGGCGTCACGGTGATGGGGTGGTCGGGGCCGGGGATCTTCTGTTCGCGTGCCATGTGTGTGCTGCCTTCCTGGTTGGTCCTCACTGTGGTCAACCTGTGGTGGGTGGCGATCAATTCCTGTTTTCGTCGGTGGTGTGGGTCAGAATCGGGCGCATGGAGAAACCCGAGGTCGTGTCGTTGGAGGAGTGGCAGAAGGTTCGCGATGAGCTGTTGGTCGCGGAGAAGGAGGTCACGCGGGCCATGGACGCGGTGGCCGCGCGGCGGCGGCGGTTGCCGATGGTGGAGTTCGGTGGCGACCACGTGTTCGAGTCGGCCGAAGGGCCTCGGACTTTGGTGGAACTGTTCGAGGGGCGGGCGCAGTTGGCCGTCTACCAGTTCATGGACATCGGGCCGGACGACTTCTGCGGTGGGTGCACGTGGTTCACCGGCAACGTGCCCGCCACCGGGCTGGGGATGTTGGGGGACAACGGGGTCACGTGGGTCACCGCGTCCGACATGCCCCTGGCGCAGATCCAGTCCTATCAGGAGCGGATGGGGTGGACGGTGCCGTTCGTGTCGTCGCGGGGGACCTCGTTCTCGCGGGACTGCGGGGCCGGCGGTGGGTTCATGTTGACGTTGTTCCTGCGGGACGGTGATTCCGTGTACCGGACGTACAGCACCACGCAGCGCGGGGTGGATCGGTTGGTGTTCGCGAACAACATCCTGGATCTGGCCCCGTACGGGCGGCAGCAGTCCTGGGAGGACTCGCCGGAGGGGTGGCCTCAGCACCCGACCTACGGCTGACGGGCCGTCTCCCATGGGAGACGGCCCGTCAGGTGGTGCTTCTTAGCTGTAGGCGGAGAGGGGTGGGCAGGAGCAGACGAGGTTGCGGTCGCCCTTCGCGCCGTCGATGCGGCGGACCGGGGGCCAGATCTTCGGGGCGTCCACGCCTGCCGGGAAGACGGCCGTTTCGCGGGTGTACGGGTGGTTCCACTCGCGGGTGACCGAGGCCGCCGTGTGGGGCGCGTTGCGGAGCGGGTTGTCGTCCGCCGGCCAGACGCCGGAGGCGACCTGGTCGATCTCGTGGCGGATGGCGATCATGGCGTTGATGAAGCGGTCGATCTCGCCGAGGTCCTCGCTCTCCGTCGGCTCGACCATCAGCGTGCCCGGAACCGGGAACGACATGGTCGGGGCGTGGAGGCCGTAGTCGGCGAGGCGCTTGGCCACGTCGTCGACGGTGACGCCCGTGCTCTTGGTGATGCCGCGCAGGTCGAGGATGCACTCGTGGGCGACGAAACCGCCCTCGCCGGTGTAGAGGACCGGGTAGTGCTCGTCCAGGCGGCGGGCCACGTAGTTGGCGGCGGCGATCGCGGTCAGGGTCGCGCGGCGGAGGCCGTCGGCGCCCATCATGCGGACGTACGCCCAGGAGATCGGCAGGATCGACGCGGAACCCCACGGGGCGGCGCTGATCGGGCCGACGCCGGTCTCGGGACCGGCCGTGGGCTGGAGGGGGTGGTTCGGCAGGTACGGGGCGAGGTGGGAGCGGACGCCGATCGGGCCGACGCCGGGGCCGCCGCCGCCGTGCGGGATGCAGAACGTCTTGTGCAGGTTGAGGTGCGAGACGTCCGAGCCGAACTTGCCGTACCGGGCGAGGCCGATGAGGGCGTTGAGGTTCGCGCCGTCGACGTACACCTGGCCGCCCGCGTCGTGCACGAGGCCGCAGACCTCGCGGACGGTGTCCTCGTAGACGCCGTGCGTGGACGGGTAGGTGATCATGATCGCGGCGAGGTCGTCGCGGTGCGCCTCGACGGTCTCGCGCAGGTGGCCGAGGTCGATGTTGCCCTTGTCGTCGCACTTCACGACGACGACCTTCATGCCGGCCATGACGGCGCTGGCGGCGTTCGTGCCGTGCGCGCTGGACGGGATGAGGCAGACGTCGCGGGCCGCCTCGCCGCGCCCGCGGTGGTACGCGCGGATCGCGAGGAGGCCGGCGAACTCGCCCTGGCTGCCCGCGTTCGGCTGGATGCTCACGGCGTCGTAGCCGGTCACCTCGGCCAGCCAGTCCTCGAGGTCCTTGACCAGCGCCAGCAGGCCCTCGGCGTCCTCGACCGGGGCGAACGGGTGCAGGTCGGCGAACTCGGGCCAGGTGATGGGCTCCATCTCGGCCGTGGCGTTCAGCTTCATCGTGCAGGAGCCGAGCGGGATCATGCTGCGGTCGAGCGCGACGTCCTTGTCGGACAGGGCGCGCAGGTAGCGCAGCAGCGCCGTCTCCGAGCGGTGCAGGTGGAACACCGGGTGCGTCATGAACTCCGACGTGCGGCGCAGCTCGGCGGGGATGCCGTCGGCGGTGTCGGCGTCGAGCGCGTCCACGTCCGGCACCTGAACGCCGAACGCCTGCCACACGTCGACCAGGTTCGCGCGGGTCGTGGTCTCGTCGCACGCGATGGCGACGGTGGAGTCGTCGACCAGGCGCAGGTTGACGTCCAGCGCGCGGGCAGCCTCGACGACCTCGGCCGCGCGGTCCGGCACGTGCGCCCGCACGGTGTCGAAGAACTCGCCGTGCACGACGTCCACGCCGCCTTCGAGCAGGCCCGCGGCGAGGACCGTGGCCATGCGGTGGGCACGCGTGCCGATGGCCCGCAAGCCCTCGGGACCGTGGTAGACGCCGTACATCGACGCGATCACGGCGAGCAGCACCTGCGCGGTGCAGATGTTGCTGGTCGCCTTCTCGCGGCGGATGTGCTGCTCACGGGTCTGGAGGGCGAGCCGGTACGCGCGGTTGCCGTCGGCGTCCTCGGACACGCCCACGAGACGGCCGGGCAGCTGGCGCTCCAGGCCGGCGCGGACCGCCATGTACCCGGCGTGCGGGCCGCCGAAGCCGATCGGGACGCCGAAGCGCTGGGTCGTGCCCACGACGACGTCCGCGCCGATCTCGCCCGGCGGGCGCAGCAGCGTCAACGCCAGCAGGTCGGCGACCACGACCGCGTTCGCCCCGGCCTTGTGGACCTCGGCGATGACGGACTCGTGGTCCCGCACGACACCGGACGCGCCGGGGTAGGACAGCAGCACGCCGAAGAAGTCGCCGCCGAGACCGAGACCCTCGATGCCCTGCGACAGGTCCGCGACCACGACCTCGATGCCCAGCGGCTCGGCGCGGGTCTCGATCACGGCGATCGTCTGCGGGAACGTGTCGGCGTCGACCACGAACTTGGTCGACTTCGACTTGCCCGCGCGGCGCACCAGCGTCATCGCCTCGGCCGCGGCGGTCGACTCGTCCAGCATGGACGCGTTCGACAGCGGCAGGGCGGTCAGGTCGCCCACCATCGTCTGGAAGTTCAGCAGCGCCTCGAGCCGCCCCTGCGAGATCTCCGGCTGGTACGGCGTGTACGCCGTGTACCAGGCCGGGCTCTCCAGCACGTTGCGGCGGATCACCGGCGGCGTGATCGTCCCGTAGTAGCCGAGGCCGATCATCTGCGTCATCGGGCGGTTGCGGGAGGCCAGCTCACGCAGCTCGGCCAGCGCCTCGGTCTCGGTCGCGGGATCCGGCAGGTCCAGCACCAGGTCGCCCTCGCGGATCGACGGCGGAACGGCCCGCTGCGCCAACTCCTCCAACGACCCCACGCCGATGACGTCGAGGATCCGGGCCAACTCCGCGGGCCGGGGCCCGACGTGGCGGTCGGCGAACGGCGTGCCGTGCTCGAGAGCGGCGAGGGGAATGCGGTCCTGCGTCATGGAAGGCGCCTCCGGCGAGGATCGGGCTGCGGGCAAAGCTCTGCCGTTGCCCTCCCCCTCTGTCTCCAACCCGCTCGGCGGGCGCCTGAGAGCTTCACCCGACCGGGGTCGGGCTTTCACCGTCGGCGGGACCGAGGAACCGGCCCACTTTCCAGAGGCGTCTATCCCGTGCGGTCCTTGCGCCTGAGAGGTTCCGGGGAGGATTTGCTCCTTCGGCGCCGAACCTCGCCGGGTCCGGACTCTCCCGCACGGGGTCATGCGACTACGCGCCGATCGTACCCGCCGGGCCGACCGGCACGGCGCAGGCGCGACGCGGATCACTGCCCGCCGTCCACCGGCCGTTCCCCCGACGGTCATCCACGCCGAGGCGGAGGTCCCCCGGTCGTGAAGGCCCCCCGAATCCGACAGTACGTGGGGGGTCCGACAGTTTTGGCGGGGTGACGTTCGGGCAGGTCAGCGGGCGGAGAGGGCGAAGGCGAGGAGGCCGGTGGAGGTGAAGTCGATGGCGGGTTCGACGCTTTGCCAGGCGCCGACGTGGTCGACGTACCTGGCGTCGTGGCCGTCGTAGGGCTCGAAGTCGTTCACGGTGCAGGGTTTCATGCCTTCGAAGGCGTTCAGCTCGGTGAACTGGGTGGCGGCGTTGGGGCCGTTCACGACCGCGCCGGTGGGGGTGTCGCCGGTGAGGTTCGCGCCCTGGTGTTCGGGGCAGCGGGGGAAGGTGGTGCCGATGCCGATCACGAAGGACGAGCCCCACGCGTTCGCGCCCAGGGCCCAGCCTCGTTGGGTCGTGCCGAAGGCGTCGTAGCGGCTGTCGCCCGTGACGGAGTGGTGCAGGGCCGCGGTGATGACCAGGCCGAACGTGTGGGGCACGGAGTCGAACTCGGTGTAGACCGCCCCGGCTCCGAAGGGGTCCTTCGCGGCTCGGGACACGCCCTCGTCCAGTTGGCGTTCCAGGTCGGTGACCAGGCGTTCCTTGAGCGGGCCGTCCGAGATGCGGGCCAGGTCGGCGTGGGCGAGGGCGCTCACGTCGGCCAGGCCCAGCGTGCCGCGGGTGTCCGAGTCCAGGTAGGCCGTGGCCCAGCGGGCGGCGGCGGTCTGCCAGTCGGCGGAGCGCGGGTCGCCCAAGGTGCGGCCTGCCAGGGCCAGTTCCACGGCCGCGAACTCCAGGTCGTCCTGCCACGCCGTCTCGGGGTAGAAGGTCCGGGGGAACGCGGTCACCAAGGGAGCGCCGCTGGTGTCGGCCTTGGCGAACAGGGTCGCGGCGGTGTCCAGGGAACGGCGGGCGCTCGTCGGGTCGGGGGCGACCTGGGCGGACAGGGCGAAGGCGGCGGCCACGCGGCCCGCGAGGTTCGGGCTGACGGGTGTGCCCGGCTCGTTCGCGCGGAACACCGGGCGGTGCTTGACGTGGTACTTCGGGTCGCCGGGGGCCACGTCGAGCGCGTCGTCGTCCTGCGGGCGACGCCACACGTCGTGGTCGGTCAGCACGCCCTCGTTGCCCGCGCCGATGCCGACCTGGGCGTACAGCGTGGAGCCGTCCCACACGCGCCCCAACCAGTCCAGGCCGTAGCGGGCCTCGGCGGCGACGGCGTCGGAGTGGACCGGCGAGTCCCGCTGGGCCAGCAGCAGTTGGGCCGTGGCGTAGGACGTGGTGTGGGTGAACTTGAGGAAGTCGCCCGCGTCGAACCAGCCGCCCGACACGTCGACCGGGCCGCCGACCTTGGTCAACGCCGGGTCGAGGAGGGTCTTGCCGTCCGGGTCGTAGCGCGGGGCGGCGTACACGTCGGCGGCGCGGTCGGCCGTGTGGGCCGTGTCGTGCTGGGTGACGAAGAAGCGCGCGGTGTCCGCGACGGGACCGGCGAACAGGGCCTGCGCCGCGTCGATCCGGAACGGCGGGGACACCGCCCCGGCGGCCTCCACGCGGTACTGGCCGGGAGTGGTCACGGCCGTCAGGTCGAGCACGCGCACGGCTGGATAGGCGTCGCTCCAGCGGGCCGCCGTCGATGACGGAGCGCTTTCGAGCACAACCGTTCCACTTTCGGCCACGACCCGGAACGACTCCGGAGCGTCCGCCGCCATCAGGTAGGCGTGCTTCACGCCGTCCGTGACGAAACCCAGTTGGTCGACCCGGATCCGGGCCGACCCCTCGGTCGAGGACGAGCACGCGGCGGCGGTGACGAGCAGGGCCGCCGACATCAGGGGAACCAGGCGTGGGTGCACGCCCGGACTATGGCATTCGGAGCAGCGGGCGACCTGCCGAGGTGCTCAGCCGATCGCCCGGTTGCGCCTGCGCTGCGACAGCTCGTCGTTGCTGACGCCGTCGATCTCGACCCCGTCGGCGCGCTCGGCGGGGAACTCGTGGATGGTGCCGCTGATCTCCCTCATGGCCCCGCTCACCGCGATGCCGAACACGCCCTGCCCGCCCTGGAGGAGGTCGACGACCTCCTCGGGGGACGTGCACTCGTAGACGGTCGTGCCGTCGCTGAACAGCGTGATCCTGGCCAGGTCCTGCACGCCCCGCTTGCGCAGGTGCTCGACGGCGACCCGGATGTTCTGGAGGGAGACACCGGTGTCGAGCAGCCGCTTCACCACTTTGAGGACGAGGATGTCCTTGAAGGAGTACAGCCGCTGGCTGCCCGAGCCCTGGGCACTCCTTATCGTCGGGTTGACCAGTCCGGTGCGCGCCCAGTAGTCGAGCTGGCGGTAGGTGATGCCGGAGATCTGGCACGCGGCGGGCCCGCGGTAGCCGACGTACTCGTCTGGCAGCGAGGAGTCCGGGAACAGCTCACCTTGTTCCCCGGATCCGGCCCGGATGGGCGCTTCCTCTGCCACGCCTGCCTCCCCTCGGCCGGTCTGACGACCGGCGACCGTCACCGGTGGTCCCGCAGTCGGGGAACACCGGCCGTGAAGGGCCACGCTGTGGAATCACACCGTCGCAATTCACTCGAGTTCGACGGTAGGACCGGGTTGGGGGCAGGTCAACGCGACGCGCGGTACACGTATTTCCTCACCCTCAACCTGAGGGTGAGAGATTACGCCCACTTGACCCGTTCGAGTGACGTTTAGTGATCGTTTAGCCGAACGCCCATGACATTGGGTAGCGCGACCGTGGGACCCCTCAAAGTGCGGTCTCCGCGAACGCCGTCACGCTGCGTCGTCGCGCCACACGGCCGCGGACGCACGAAGGGCCACCCACGAGACTCGTGAGTGGCCCTCTCGGCGCGTTCAGGTGTCCGACTCAGGTGTCGGCCCCTCGAAAGTCCTCCGGCGAGATGGAGTCGAGGAACTCGCGGAACTTCTCGACCTCGTCCTCCTGCTCGTCCGGGATGATCAGGCCCGCCTCGGCGAGCACGGACTCGTCCGCGTGGATCGGGACGCCGACCCGCAGCGCGAGCGCCACCGAGTCGCTGGGGCGCGCGGACACCCGCACGTCGCCGTCGAACACCAGCTCGGCGAAGTACGTGCCCTCCTGGAGGTCCGTGATGCGGACCTGCTCCAGCTGGCGCCCCAGAGCGCCGATGACGTCCTTGAGGAGGTCGTGCGTGAGCGGCCGGACGGGCCGCACACCCTGCTGCTCGAGTGCGATGGCCGTCGCCTCGACGGAGCCGATCCAGATCGGCAGGTACCGCTCGCCCTCGGTCTCGCGCAGCAACAGGATCGGCTGGTTGGCGGGCAGTTCCACCCGCACTCCCACGACGCGCATCTCGCTCATCGGGTATCGCCTCCCTCAGCGCGCTGAACCACGGCGTCCCCGTACGACTACGAGGATCCTCCACGTACATCTTCGACGCTACCCGCCAAGCGGGCCCAGTGCCCCACTGGTGTCCACTTCGACATCACGATGCGGACACCGCGGTCAAGCGGCCGTGAGCTGCCCGGAAGCGCTATCCACCCGCGACACCGCGCAGGCCCGCCTTCACCAGCAGTGTGTGCAACGTGACCGAGAGCACTGCCAGTTCCCGCAGCACCTCCTCCGCCCGCCCGCGCGCGTCGGCGTCGCGCTGCCGGTAGAGCGGCGTGACGATCTGCTCCAGCAGACCCACCTCGCGGTCCGCGGACGCCCGGAACGCCCTCAGGTGGCGGGGTTCGATGCCGAACTCGGCCATCGCGCGCACGGTCGTCGCGACCAGCACGGAGTCCGGGTCGTAGAACCCGGCCGCGCCGGAGCGGACGATCCCGTACTGCTCCAGGTCCGCCAGCATCGTCTTGCTGAGGCCCGACTGGGCCAGGAGCTCCTCGCGGGTGAGCCGGGCCGTCGACGCCGCCTGCTGGAAGTGCTCGGCCGTCGGAACGCCCTCCACCGCCATCAGCGCGCGCCTCGGCGGCTCGTCGGCGGTGTCCAACTGCTGCTTGATGACCTTCAACGGGAGGTAGTGGTCCCGTTGGGCGGCCAGCACGAAGCGCAGGCGGTCGACGTCCACCGAGGTGAACTGCCGATAGCCCGAGGCAGTGCGGGCCGGGCGGACCAGCCCCTCGGATTCCAGGAAGCGGATCTTCGAGATCGTCACGTCGGGGAACTCGGGACGGAGCTGTGCCAGCACCGCCCCGATGCTCAACCCACCGCGCTGTGGCCGCCCGGCAGCCGTCACTGCTGCCCCTGGCCCCCGGCTCCCGGACCGGTCAGGAACACGAGGCGGAACTTGCCGATCTGCACCTCGTCGCCGTTCGCGAGAACGGCCTGGTCGACCGGCTCGCGGTTGACGTAGGTGCCGTTCAGGCTGCCCACGTCGATCACCACGAACTCCCCGCCTTCACGACGGAACTCGGCATGGCGCCGGGAGACCGTCACGTCGTCGAGGAAGATGTCGCTGTCCGGGTGCCGACCCGCGCTGGTGGTGTCGCGGTCGAGCAGGAACCTGGACCCCGCGTTGGGGCCGCGCTTCACCACCAGCAGGGCTGACCCGGCGGGGAGCGCGTCGACGCCCGCGACCGCGGGCTCCTGCGCGGGTGCCTCGGCACCCTCCACGTCTGCGAGGAAATCCGCCCGGAAAACGGAGGTCCGCTCCGGGGACTGCTCTGGCGGAACGCCTGGCCCGTCGTTCGTGCTCACCTGAGCTCTCCTCCTGCTGCTGGAACCGTCGAGACCACTAGAACCTATCGTGCCCGATTCCCCACCCGAGGAGCGGCTCCCGAACAGGCCGAGAAGACGTCGGAAGATCGTCGTCACTCCCCCGCCGCCAGCTCTTGGTACGCGGCCGCGTCGAGCAGGTCCTCGACCGCCGCGGGGTCGGCCAGTCGCAGCTCGATCATCCAGCCCTCGCCGTACGGGTCGGTGTTGACCAGGTCCGGCTCCTGGTCGAGCGAGTCGTTGCGGGCGACCACCTCGCCGGCGAGCGGCGCGTAGATGTCCGAGACGCTCTTGGTGGACTCCACCTCGCCGAGCGTCTGGCCGACGTCGACGGTTTCGCCGAGCTCGGGGAGCTGGACGAACACGACGTCGCCCAGTTGCTGCTGGGCGTAGTCCGTGATGCCGATGCGCACGGTGCTGTCACCTGTGCGCTGCACCCACTCGTGTTCCTCGGTGTACTTGAGCTCCTCGGGAATCACCGCGGTGCGCTCCTTCATGGTGGTCTTCCCCGCTCGCCCGGATGGACGAGTCCGTCTGCCTGTCGAGGCGTGATCTTCCCACGTGGCTCACCCGTTCAGGCAGCCACCACCCCCGGAGTGCGACGCGCGGCGAGCACCAGTTGGTACAGGTACAGGCCGGCGGACCAGAGGTACAAGGCACCACCCCAAAGCATGAACGCGTACGCGATCGGGCGAGCGATCTGCGCGGCGGTCGAGGCCCCCTGCGCGAGCAGCAGGACGGGGAAGGCGTAGAGCAGGTTGAACGTCGCGGCCTTGCCGAGGTAGCTCACCTCGAACGGCCCGTAGCCGAACCGGCGGAGGACCAGCAGGAACACGCCGACCAGCGCTTCCCGGCCCACGAGGACCGCCGCGATCCACCACGGCACGATCCCCCGGACCACGAACGCGAGCAGCGTGGCGAAGATGTACAGCCGGTCCGCCGCGGGGTCGAGCAACGTCCCCAGCCGACTGGTCTGGTCGAGCCACCGCGCGAGCTTCCCGTCGAGCCAGTCCGACGCCCCGGCGAGCGCCAGCACGACCACCGCCCACCCGTCGGCCTTGGGGCCGAGCAGCAGGTAGAGGAACAAGGGCACCCCGAGCAGCCTCAACACGCTCAACGCGTTCGGAACGGTCACCCACCGATCCACAGGCTCCCGACCAGCCACGACCACGTCCCTCACCACTCCCCCGTCACCGCACCGCCCTTGTACGGGTGGTCACGCGGGAATGCTAATCCCGCAGGTCGAACCCCACCCGGCCATGTGGGGTCCGGGTGGTTCGGGAAGGGGGTTCGGGGGAGGGCGTCGACGGGCGAAAACTGTCGGACCTCGGTCGTGAACAGCTCGAAGCCGAAGAACCACCAAGAGCGGCGACGGTGAGACATCTGGGATGACCCAGCGGGGGTGAGAAGACAGGGTGGTCACCGGCCGAGTCCGGCGCTCACGGAAGAAGTGGCCCCCGTGGATGGCGGAAGCGGGGCATGGCGAGCCGGTGGGAATCAGGAGACCGGGTAGTCCGCGATCGGGGACGCGGACCCGCGAAACTGTCGGACCCCTGTCGGAGCCTGGAATCGGGGACCCACCTGGTTGGGGGACTTCCGATGTGCCGAAGCCTGGCCGCGGCGCTGAGGGGTGTGACGCCCGTGTCCGCCGCGAATCGGGTTGGCCACCGGCGGGTCCAGCGGGAGGCCGGCCGGGTCCAGCGGGAGGCCGGCGCGGGGCGCGGCAACCGTGTCGGCCACCGGTGGTTCGAGCGGGCCAGTGGCCGGGCCGTGGTCAAGAGGCTGCGGAGTCGAGTGGGCAGGTGTGCCCTGGCCTTGGGTGTCGCGTGCCCGGCCGGGCGGCCGGCCGGGGGGTGACGTGCTGTCGGGTAGGGCCGACTTGGTGTCAGTTGCAGCGGGTGTGGGTCCAGCCGCGGCGCTGGAGGTCCGCGCCCGTGAAGGCGTGGGGGCGGCCGCGGTCGTCGACGCCTACCCAGCGGGCGCGGAAACCTTCGAGCACGTAGGCGTGGCCCTTGCTCCACACGACGCTGCACGGCGCGGTCGGCAGCGTGCGGGGCCTGGCCGTCGCGGTCTCGGGTTTGGTTTCCGTGGTGGTGCTCATGTGTATCCCTCCACTGGGACTGTCGTCGACGTGGTGTTCGGCGTTATCCACGTCTCATCGATTCTGCGGGACTGTGGCGGGGAACACCGACCGTTCCGGGGTGTCGCTCGCCCACCGAGCACCTGTCGGCGCTGAGCTGTCGGCCGACTACGCCGGGCCGTCCGCAGACTGATCGAGTCGACAACCGTTCACCGCTCGCCGCCTGCCGCACGTCGACCGACGAACTACACCCGCACTGATCAACTTCGCCGTAACCGCTGGTCAGCGGAAGATCCGGCGGACAACCTCGATCATCACCACGGCGGCCGACGAGACCGCGAGAGCGGTCGCGACGGAGCTGAAGTTGGTCGGGTCCAGCTCGAAGAACGACCGTCCGAACGGGATGAGCAGCACCAGCAGGAAGCAGCACCCCATCGTGGCGACGAGCGTCGACTTCCACCAGACGAGTGGTCGGGCGACGACGCCGAGCACCCACAGCGCGATGAGGAACAGGGTGATGACGGCGGTCGTGCTGTCCTGCGCCTGGGTCGTGCCGTTGTCCACCGCGCGGGAGATCCAGTACGCCGCGAAGGTCGCCACGGCCGCCACCGACCCGACCGGCACGGCCATCCGCAGCACCCGCCGGACGAAGCCGTCGCGGGCCCGGTCGCCGTTCGGCGCGAGGGCGAGGAAGAACGCCGGGATGCCGATCGTGAGTCCGCCGATGAGGGTCAGGTGCAGCGGCTGGAACGGGAACGGGAAGCCGACCACGCCGATCAGGATCGCCAGCAGCACCGAGTAGACCGTCTTCACCAGGAACAGGTTCGCGACGCGTTCGACGTTGCCGATCACCCGCCGCCCCTCGGCCACGACGAACGGCAGCGTGGCGAACCGGTCGTCCAGCAGCACGATCTGGGCGACGGCCCGCGTCGCCGGGCTGCCGGAGCCCATCGCGACGCCGATGTCGGCGTCCTTCAGCGCCAGCACGTCGTTCACGCCGTCGCCGGTCATCGCGACCGTGTGCCCGCGCTTCTGCAACGCGGCGACCATGTCCCGCTTCTGCGCGGGCGTGACGCGGCCGAACACCGTGCCCTCCTCGACCTCGTCGCCCAGGGCGGAAGGCAGCTGCCGCGCGTCGACCGGGGCACCGGCCCCGGCGAGCCCCAGCGACGAGGCGACGGCTCCCACGGCCACGGCGTTGTCGCCGGAGATCACCTTCACCGTCACGCCCTGGTCGGCGAAGTAGGCCAGGGTCTCCCCCGCGTCCGGCCGGACGCGCTGGGCGAGCACCACGAGCGCCATCGGCTCGACCTCGCCGGGCGCGGCGGCCGAGTCCACCGGCACGGACGCGCGGGCCAGCAGCAGCACCCTCAGCCCCTGCGCGCCCAACTCCTCGGCGGCGACCAGCGCGGCCGAGGCGCGCGGCAGCAGCACGTCCGCCGCGCCGAGCACCCAGTTCCCGTGCGCGCCGAAGCTCGCGCCGCTCCACTTCCGGGCCGAGGAGAACGCGGCGAACGCCGTCACCGGCCAGGTAGGCGCCGAGGGGTAGGCCTCGGCGACGGCGTGGAGGCTCGCGTTGGGTCGCGGGTCGGCGGCGGCGAACGCGGCGAGCACCTCGTCGGCCGCGAACCCGGCGAACAGCGGCCGGACCTCGGTCAGGCGCATGCCGTTCTCGGTCAGCGTGCCCGTCTTGTCCGCGCACACCACGTCGACCCGCGCCAGGCCCTCGATCGCGGGCAGCTCCTGGACCAGGCAGTTCCGCTGCCCGAGCCGGACGACGCCGACCGCGAACGCGACGCTGGTGAGCAGCACCAGTCCTTCCGGGACCATCGGCACCAGCGCGGCCACGGCCCCGCGCAGCGCGGACGGCAGGTCCTCGTTGCCGTGCAGCTGGCTGTAGATGATGAGTGCGCCGGCGGGCAGCAGGATCCACGTGACGAACCGCAGGATGCGGTCGATGCCCGCGCGCAGCTCGGAGCTGACGAGGGTGAACCGGCTGGCCTCCTCGGCGAGCTTGGCGGCGTACGCGTCGCGGCCGACCCGCGTGGCGCGGTAGCGGCCGGTGCCCGCGACGGCGAAGCTGCCGGACATCACCGGGTCGCCGGGGTGCTTCACGACGGGGTCCGCCTCGCCGGTGAGCAGCGACTCGTCGACCTCCAGCGCGTCCGCGCCGACGACCACGCCGTCGACGACCACGTTGTCGCCCGTGCCGAGTTCGAGGACGTCGTCGAGCACGACCTCGCTCGCGCCGACCGGGACCGCGGCCCCGTCGCGCCACACCACGGGCTTGGCCTCGCCGACGATCGCGAGCCGTTCGAGGGTCCGCTTGGCGCGCACCTCCTGCACGATGCCGATCAGGCTGTTGACCACGATGATCAGGCCGAACAGCCCGTCCTTGAGCGGGCCCACGACGACGATCACCGCGAACAGCGCGCCGAGCACGGCGTTGAAGCGGGTGAGGACGTTCGTGCGGACGATGTCGCCGAGCGTGCGCCCGGCCCGTGTCGGCACGTCGTTGCTCCTGCCGTCCGCGACGCGTTCCCGCACCTGCGCCGACGTCAGTCCGTACTCCAGGCGGGTCGCTTCGGGCATGGGCCGAGCGTAGAACGGCTGCCCGGACCCGGCTGATCGAAAGTGGCCTTTTCGAAGACGTCGGTAATGGATATTTGCAAGATGCCACTTCCCGGTGATCCTGGACTCATGCTCATCCACCCCTGGGACGCGGCGGCCGAGGACGAGTGGCGGCCGTGGCTGGCGGCCCGCGACTTCGGCCAGCTCATCGCGTCCGGCCGCGACCGCGACCTGCCGGTGGTCGTGCCGACGCACTTCGTGTTCGACGGGCAGGAGACGGTCCGGCTGCACCTGGCCCGCCCGAACCCGGTGTGGCGGGCGCTGGCGGAGAACCCGAACGCGGTGCTGGCGCTGGTCGACGACTACACCTACGTGCCCGCCGAGTGGGGCGGCACCGACGTCCCCACCTCGCACTACGCGGCCGTGCAGCTACTCTGCACCGCCGTGGTGCTCGACGACCCCGCGGCGAAGGCGGAGCTGCTGACCCGGCAGCTCG
The DNA here is from genome assembly GCF_042738955.1 of Umezawaea sp. NPDC059074. Taxonomy (NCBI): domain Bacteria; kingdom Bacillati; phylum Actinomycetota; class Actinomycetes; order Pseudonocardiales; family Pseudonocardiaceae; genus Umezawaea; species Umezawaea sp. NPDC059074. Next base: position 73,436 of record NZ_JBHYHC010000001.1, on the reverse strand, counting down.
CCCACTTCGAGCCGCCGGGCGGGCGGACGTCGGTCGACGAAACGGACGAAGCGGACCGCAGGCAGCTGCCGGGGATCCGCGGCCTGGAACTGGTCGTGCGGGAGGTCCGGGCCAAGTTCAAGTTCGCCGGGAACAAGTCCGCCGAGGTCCGGCTGCACATCGCGGACCGGCTCGCCGAACGGGCCGGACCCCGCGACACGGCGGCGCGCGAGCACGTCCTGAACCGGCGCCCAGCGCATTAGCCTCGGCTACCGTGGAGTTCGGCCGCTTGACACGGGGGCCTCCCCCCGTGCGAGGTCCCGCGGCGGAAGAGGGTGCCAGTTGACCGGGGTCAGACGGTTGAGCACGACCGACCACCTGGAGATCCGCCGCTGGGCGGAGAGCAGGGAAGCCGCGCCGATCGCGCACCGGGCCGAAGGCCTCGGGTTCGACTTCCCGGACTACGACGACGACATCGACCCGATGACCTGGGACCGCTGGTTCGCCGAGTTCGACGCCCGTGACCTGGAGTTCGTCTACCAGGCGAGCGAGACCGAGCGGCAGACGAACTACTTCCTGCTCCGGCCGAGGAACCACGACCAGGCACTGACCACACAGGACGCGCGGGCACCCCGGTCCTTGTGATGGTTCATCACATTACGTACGGTGGTCCGTGCAGCGGTTGAGCCAACAGCCGCGCCGGGGAGTTCCGGCGGGCCCGCACGGCCTTTTTCGCTGCACACTCGTGGCTGTCGCGCCGCCTGTGCCCACCAGGACTCCCCACCTCATCCACAGGGCACAACAAGAGGAGATCCCACGTGACGGTCCAGGATCCGAACGTCGTGGACGCGAACCGCAACGAGCAGGCCATCGGCCTCGCGGTGAGCCACCCGGCGCAGGATGTCACCGTCGTGTCGGTCTCGGGCGAGATCGACATGGTGTCGGCCCCCGCGCTGCGCGGGTACGTCACCGCGAACCTGGTCGACGGCGGCACGTTCGTGCTCGACCTGACCGGGGTGTCGTTCCTCGGCTCGGCCGGGCTGGCCGTGCTGGTGGAAGCGGCCCAGCAGAGCAGAGCCAGGACGATCGCGTTCAGCGTGGTCGCGGCCGACCGGGCGGTGAGCCGCCCCATCGTGGCCACCGGGCTCGGCGAGGTGTTCGCCGTCCACCCGTCGCTCGAAGCGGCGTTGGGCTGAGTCCTCCTCAGCCGATGGGCGACACGACGTCCGCCACGTGCCGCACCCCGGACGCCTCCAGGGCCGTCCACACGGGGCTGCCGGGCGTGGCGAGCACCACCACCCGGTTGCCCGCGGCGACCGCCGCGTCGGCGACCGCGAACACCGCGTCCAGCGCGCCGTCCGTCTCCGCCCCCAGGTCGGACAGGTCGACCTCGACCGGGACCGAGCCGCCGCGCGCGGCCGTGAGCAGCGAGCGGCGCAGCGCGTCGCCGGTGTGCGCGGGCACGTCGCCGCGCACGGCCACGTGGACCCGCTCACCCCGTTCCTCCACCAGGACCTCGTGGCCGTGCCGCCGGGTCGGGAGGACCTCGGGGCGGCGGGCCAGCAGCGAGCGGCACAGGCGGACGGTCGTGCCGCCCGCGGCGCGCTCCACGACGACCTGGTCGACGTTCTCGCGCATCAGCAGCAGACCGCGGCCGCGGTCGGACAACGTCGTCGGCGGGACGCGCCACCGGCCGTCGTCCGCGACGACCACGACGACCGTGCCGTCGGGCTCGACGTCCGCGCCGACCCGCACGGTGCCGTCGACGTCGGGCGGGTAGGCGTGCTCGACCGAGTTGGACACGGCCTCGTTGACGGCCACGACCAGGTCGTAGGCGGCGTCGTCGTCCACCCCCAGCGCGACCAGCCAGGCGTCCAGGGCCTTCCGCAGGTCCGCGAGGCGCGTCGAACGGGTCCGGAACACGAGCGCGAACCCGTCGACGGCGTCCTCGCCGTCGACTCGGTGCCCGAGGCCCTCACTGGGTGGTTGCGCGCGCATCAACCGGGACTTCCCGCAAACAGCCCCGTCTACACGTGTGAAGCGGGACTGATTCGGGTAGAGGTAGGCCATGGCCAGAACTACAGGACGGACAACGAGGTGAGCGTGTCGCAAACGGAGCCGCACCGCGGTGAGTCGGAGAGCGGTCTGCAGGGCGTCGAACTGCGGATGGCGGCGAACCCGACGCAGTTGTCGATCGTCCGCGCCGTCGCGGCGGACATCGCGATGCGCCAGGACTTCGACCTCGACTCCATCGAGGACCTCAAGCTCGCCGTCGACGAGGCGTGTTCCACGCTGATCGCGCTGGCCGCCCCGGACGCCGTGCTCAGCGCCCGGTTCGTGGTGACCGACGGCGTCGTGCAGGTCGCCACCCGCGTGGCGTCGAAGCGCTCGTCGCCGCCGGACCGCGACAGCTTCGGCTGGCGCGTGCTGAGCGCGCTGGTGGACTCGGTGACGACGTGGGTCGCACCGTCGGCTGGTGATGACGAGTACGTGGTGCACATCGACCTGGTCAAGCGCGGGTTGGTGGATGCGTGACCGAAACCGGCGCGGAGACCACCACACCGGCCTCCAGCGGCTCGTCCAGCACGCGCGGTGACTACGACCACCTCGCGCCGCTGTTCGTCACGCTGGCGGCCACCCCGGCCGACGACCCCCGCCGGGAGCGGCTGCGCGACGAACTGGTGACCGAGCACCTGCCGGTCGCCAAGCACATCGCGCGCCGGTTCGGCAACCGCGGCGAACCGCACGACGACCTCGTGCAGGTGGCCACGGTGGGCCTGATCAACGCGGTCGACCGCTTCGACCCCGAGCGCGGCAGCGACTTCCTGTCGTTCGCGGTGCCGACGATCATGGGCGAGGTCCGGAAGTACTTCCGGGACTCCAGCTGGTCGGTGCGGATGCCGAGGCGGCTCAAGGAGCTGCACCTGGCGATCAACGCGGGCTCGTCGCGGCTGTCGCAGACGTTGGGCAGGGCGCCGACCCCGAGCGAGCTGGCGACCCACCTGGGGTTGACGCGGGAAGAGGTCCACGAGGGCCTGGCGGCGGGCAACGCCTACCACAGCGCGTCGCTGGACGACATGCTGCTGGCGGACGACAGCTCGATCTCGCTGGGCAACACGCTGGGCGCGGAAGACCCCGAGATGGAGGTGATCGAGCAGCGGGAGGCGTTGCACCCGCTGCTCGAGCAGCTGCCGGACCGGGAGCGGAAGATCGTGGTCATGCGCTTCTTCGGCAACATGACGCAGACGCAGATCGCCGACAAGATCGGGATCTCGCAGATGCACGTGTCGCGCCTGCTGGCGAAGACGCTTCGCCAGCTGCGCGACGGGTTGCAGGAGTAGCTCAGGCGACCTTGAGGCGACGACGGGCCGACGCGATGATCTTGCGTCGCTCGTCTTCGCCCATGCCGCCCCACACGCCGTAGGGCTCCTGCGCCTGGAGCGCGTGCTGGCGGCACTGCTCCAGCACGGGGCACGCGGCGCAGATGCGCTTGGCCTGGTCCTCCCGCAGCGAGCGGGCCGAGCCGCGCTCGTTGTCCGGGTGGAAGAAGATGGCGCTGTTGGCGCCGCGGCAGTGTCCTTCCATCTGCCAGTCCCAGACGTCGGCGACCGGCTTGGGCAGGCGAGTGGTGCAGGTCATCACGGTCTCCTCAGCGGTAACTGTTCGGCGACCCTGAACTACCCGCACTCCCGCCGGGCGCAAACCTCTCCCATACCGCTTTGTCGCGATGATCACCGATCGGGCGACGGACGGCCGTCCGGTTCCTCCCGTTCCGACCGGTCGGTCGCGCTCCCCGGCGGTATTCGACAGGGTCCGGAATTCGGTGCGCTGACCTCTTTCTGGCCATGATTCGAAAGCTCGGACCGTGGTCCCGATCGATATACTTCGAACAACTCCGGACCGCGGTTTCCGCTCCGGGTTCTCCGAGTCCGCGCGCCGCACCGACAGGACGTGCCGATGACCGCCGAACTGACCGACGGCGACTTACCCGGTTTGTTCCGCGACGCCGACCGGGCGTCCGTCCGGGGCCAGCGGTTGACGGTCCTGCTCAACGCCGTCCGGCTCTACGGCGCGGGGGCCGCGGCCCTCGGCGGGGCGCTCTCGTGGAAGCTCGGGTTCTTCGACGTCTGGGGCGGTGTGGCGCTGGTCGGCTTCGCCGCCGCGCTCGCCGCCGAGGTCATGCTGGTCATCCACCAGCCGGAGCGCGACTGGTACTCCGGCCGGGCGCTGGCCGAGTCGGCCAAGACGCTCGGGTGGCGGTACGCGGTCGCGGCCGAGCCGTTCGCCGAGGACGTGCCCGCGAAGGAGGCGCGGCGGATCCTGCGCGAACGGCTCGTCGAGATCGCGGAGAAGGGAAAGGACCGCGTCACGCTGAGCAGCGACGAGGCCGTGATCACGCCGCGGATGGCGGAACTGCGGGAATCGCCGTTCGCCGAGCGCAAGGCCGCTTATCTGCGCGGGCGCGTCCAGGACCAGAAGGACTGGTACGTCCGCAACGCCGAGAAGAACAAGCGACGGGCGTTGGGCTGGCGGGTGCTGCTGATCGTCGGCGAGGTGCTGGCGGTGGCGCTCGCGAGCGGCCGCGCGTTCGGCGTGTGGGACCTCGACGTCTCCGGCGTCCTCGCGGCCGCTGTGGCGGGCTCGGCGGCGTGGTTCGGCCTCAAGCAGCACACGGCGCTGGCGTCGGCCTACTCCGTGACGGCCGCCGAGCTGAGCCTCACCCGCAGCAGGATCGTCGACACCGACGAGGCCGAGTGGGCCGCGGCCGTCGCCGACGTCGAGGGGGCCATCAGCCGCGAGCACACCCTGTGGCTCGCCTCCCGCTCCGGCGCGGCGCACTAGTCACAGGTCCCCACACTCTCCAACCCGACAGTCGACACGAGTGGGTTGCCGCACAGCACAAACCGAGACACTGCGCCAGCACCGTCCGGCGACTATCACGATCACGGGACCGTGGTTGAGCTTGGCGTCAGACAGACTGTTGAGCGAAGGGATCCCGCCAAACCAGACGTGGCCAGGCACCACTGCAGGTCAAGCAGGGTCTAGGAACCGGACTCGTTGATGAAGTAGACGAGAGACAGCAACGTCAAGACATATGCGAGCGCAGCGGCGGCATCAACTGGAGACGCGACCTCAGAGCCGTGGATCGCCGCCGAAGCGCGACGGACGATTGACATCCCTCGCACGGCTACCGCCTGCGGTAGGACCTCTCGCTTCGCAAGCAACGCCAAGCCACGCATTGAATCAGGGCCAACATCTGTTCGTACACAAACTGCCTCGACGATCGACCTGACCATGGTTAGCACCGCCAAGTAGGCACCCGACGCATAAGCGAGGCAGGCCGCCTCGTAAGTCGTCACCAGGTCGGCTGGAGCAAACATGACAAGCGGGTTGAACGAGGCGGGTGCACCTGACTGGATGATGACCGATCCCCCGTGGGACACCACCTGTGTAGAGGAATCCGTGGTCGTGGTGGACACCGGCAACCTCAACTCCGACTTCAGCTCATCAGCACGACCTGCGAGGTTAAGACGCTCGCTGCGCCCGAGTTCATAGAGCTTCTGGAAGTGATCCAGATCTCCATCAAGTGCTGAGACCAAGTCGCGAACGACTGGCCAACCTGGGACTCGCTTGCCTGTCAGGACATCGTTGATCGTCGACGGGCTGCGGCCAGTGCGGTCGGCCAGCAGGCGATATGACGGTTCACTTCGGCTCAGTCGAAGCTCGCGCAGTTCAGACACCAGACGTGACTCACCGAACGTCGGTTCGTCGCTGTCGCTCAAATCTTTCATCTGTTCCATCCCCGTTGCCCGCCTCCCAGACCTTAACGTAGCATCGTTCTCGAACGTTCTCGAACGTTCTCGAATGAGGAGGCGTAGTGGTCGACTGGCGTTTGATCGCACTCGTGGGTGTCTTTGCAGCGGTTGCCTGGGTTACCCGCAGGCGCGAAGAGTGGATCCAACCACTCGGCGTCGCGGCTGCGGTGACCGTCTTGGTGGCAGGTTTGCTCTTCCTTGGAATCCCCCTGATCAAGTGAGCGTCGCTCCGGCGCGGCGCACTAGTCACAGGGCGAGCAGGAGCATCCCGCCGAAGTAGAGGCACGCGAGGGCGACCGCGCCGAACACGAGCACCCACAGGGTGCCGGGGACGCCGGTCAGGCGGGCCAGCTGGTCGGCGTCGGAGCTGGGGGCGCGGCCGCGCACGCGCTTGCGCTGGAGCTCCCACACCGGGCGGACGCCGCCGAACAGCAGGAACCAGCAGAACAGGTAGCCGAAGGCGTTCTGGACGTCCACGGTGGCGAACCAGGACACGGCGAACACGATGCCGCCCGTGACGACCACCGAGATGACGCCGAAGACGTTGCGGATCATCACCAGCATCGCGATCAGCAGCGCGGTGCTGCCCCACAGCATCGGGCGGATCTGGTCGGCCGCCACCAGCGCCGCCCCGCCGAGGCCGAGCAGCGAGGCCGCGACGTAGCCCGCGAACCCGGTCAGGACCATGCCGAACCCGGTCGGCTTGCCCCGCGACACGGTCACGCCCGAGGTGTCCGAGTGCAGCGTGATCCCGGACAGGCGGCGGCCGCTGAGCAGCGCGAACAGGGCGTGGCCACCCTCGTGGGCGATGGTCACGACGTTGCGGCTCACCCGCCAGATCCCCCGGCTGAGCACGAGGACGAGCGCCACCAGCGCCGATCCCAGGACTACGGCGGCGTCCGGCCTGTCCCACAACTCCGTGATCGTCGACACCGCACCAATACTGCCAGTCAGGATTCGCGGGCCGCCCCGCGCACGATCGCGATGGCCTCCTCGACGTGCGCGCGGTGCGTGCGGTGGCTCAGGACGCACAGCCGCAGCGTGTGCTTCCCGTCGAGCCGGGTGCTGGACAGGAAGATCCGGCGGGTGCCGTTGATGCGCTGGAGCAGCCGCTCGGTGGTGGCGTCGCCGAACGGCGAGCGGAACACCACCACGGTCAGGTCCGGCTCCAGCGGCACCTCCAGGTTCCGGTCCGCCGACAGCTCGCGGTGCACCAGCGCGGCCAGGTCGAGCTTCTCGTCCAGCTCGGCGCGGAACGCGGCCACGCCGTGCAGGTGCAGCGGCAGCCACAGCCGCAGCCCGCGGTACTCCCGCGTCAGCTCGGGCCCGAGGTCGGCGTAGTCGGGCAGGTCGTGCTCGCGGTCGATGTCCTGGAGGTAGTGGCCGTCGTCGGCGTGCGCGGCCCGCAGCCTGGCCTCGTCGCGGACCAGCAGCAGCCCGGTGCCGTAGGGCAGGAACAGGCTCTTGTGCGGGTCGAGCGTGATCGAGTCGGCCCGGTGCACGCCGTGCAGGACAGCCTGGCCGCGCTCGGTGAGCTGGAACGAGCCGCCGTAGGCGCCGTCGACGTGGAACCACAGGCCCTCGCGCCCCGCGAGCGCCCCCAGCGCGTCCAGGGGGTCGACCGTGCCGGTGCTGGTGGACCCGGCCGTGCCGACGAGCAGGAACGGCCTCAGCCCGCGCGCCCGGTCGTCGGCGATCAGCGCCTCCGCGGCGTGCAGGTCCATCCGCAGGTCCTCGTCGACCGGCACCACCCGCACCTGCGCGGAGGTGAACCCGGCGATCCGGGCGGCCTTCGCCACGCAGTAGTGGGTGTGCTCGGTGACGTAGATCGTGCCGAGCGGGTCCGGCCCGCCGAGCCGGTCCTCGCGGGCGGCGGTCAACGCGGCCAGCGTGGCGATCGACGCGCCGGACGTGACGACGCCGCCGGCGGTGTCGGGCAGGTCGAAGGCGCGGCAGAACCAGCGGAGGACCGCGTGCTCCATGGCCACCAGCGCGGGCGCGGTGTCGGCGACGCCGGTGAAGCGGTTCACCGTCTGCGCCAGGGTTTCCGCGAGCACCGAGCTGAGCAGGCCGCCCGACGGGAAGTAGCCGAGGTAGCCGGGACCGTTGGTCTCCACGGCGTGGCCCGCCGCGCGGGTGAACGTCGCCAGCAGCTCGTCGAACGCTCCGGGCCGCTCCGGCGGCTCCACCAGGAACTCGGCCAGGTCGACCGGTTCGGTGTCGCTGGCGGGCGCCTTCTCCAGCCCCGCCACGAAGTTCTCCACGAACGCGCCCACGGCGTCGGTCCACGCGCTCCGGGTTTCCCGGTCCGGTTCCAGCATGGCGGAAGGCTAGGTCGGGCCGTCAGCGCCGATCTTGTACGTTCTTGCGCCGGTAGTGGCCGGGCGCGACGCCGACGATCCGGCGGAAGTGCCGGGCCAGGTGCGACTGGTCGGTGAAGCCGACCTCGACGGCCGCGCGGGCGACGGGTGTGCCCACGTCGAGCAGCGCGCAGGCGCGGCGGACCCGGAGCTGGTTGAGGTAGGCGTGCGGCGGCAGGCCGTGGCTGGTCCGGAACGCCCGCAGCAGCGCGAACTGGCCCGTGCCGACCTCGGCCGCCAGTTCGGTGAGGCTGGGCGGGTCGGCCATCCGCTGGTGCAGGATCTCGCGCGCCGCCTCGACGTCCCGGCTCCCGCCGGGCGCGGCCGGGACGTGCGGGCCGCCGTAGTCGCGCAGCAGCACGGCCAGCGCCTGGCCCAGCAGGGAGCTCGCGGCCAACCGGTCCGCGGTCTCGGCGGCCCGGTGCGCGGCGACGACCACGGCGGCCGCGACGGGGTCGTAGACGATGCTCTCGGCGAACCACGGGCTCGCGGTCCCGGCGACCTCGGCCAGCACCGCCACGTCCGGGTAGAACGCCCGGTAGGCCCAGCCGTCCTCACCCGCGGGGCGCCCGGTGTGCACGACACCGGGGTTGATCATCACGACGCCGCCGGGCAGGACCCGGTGCACGGACCCGTCGAGCCACAGCTCCTCGACGCCGACGTCGGCCACGCCGATCGCGAACGTGTCGTGGCTGTGCCTGCCGAACTCGTGCCGCCGGAAGTGGGCGCGGATCAGGTCGACACCGGGCACGGCGGGGTGCCGCCAGTAGTGGACGTCGTCGACAGCGGTCACCCCGTCCACAGTAGCCGGCGGTTCAGGGTGCTGAACCACGCCGGTTCGGGGTCAGGCGGCGCTGAACAGCTCGATGCCGCGGGCGAGGTCGGCGGCCCCGGAGTGCTCGGCGCGCGCTTGGGCGGCGCGGTGCAGCGGGCGCATCCGGTCGACCGTGCGGGCGGAGCGGATCGGGGTCGCGCAGCGGACGGCCAGGTCGCCAGCCTCGACCCCGGCGTCGAGGTCGCCCGCGAGCAGGGTGCAGACGGCCAGCTCGATCAGGCTGAACGCCCGGCTGCGCGCCATGTCCTCGCCGTAGCCGCTGACGGCCTCGTGCAGGGCGGGGACGGCGTGCTCGACGTGCCCGACGACGCCCGCGTCGGCGAGGTGCGCGTGCACGGTGCCGGTGATGCCCGCCAGGTCGGCGGGGGTGAAGAACCGGGCCCAGTCCGGGGCGCGGTCGGCGTCGCCCGCGGCGAAGTGGTCGTGCGCGCTGGCGAGCAGCCGTTCGGCGTCGGCGGCCGAGCCGCGCTTGGCGTGCACCCAGGCGCGGTTGGCGTCCACGATGGCCAGTTCCAGCGCGGACCCGTCGGCCTCGTGGCCGGACGCGTCGAACTCGCGCAGCGCGTCGGCCAGCTCGTCGTGGTGCAGGTGCACGCGGCCGAGCCGGTAGTGCACGTTCGCGACCAGCGACCGGTTGCCCGCGCTCTCGGCGAGCTCCAGCGCGGCGCGGAAGTAGGCGTGGGCGGCGTCGGCGTGACCGAGGTCGAACGCGATCCAGCCCGCGAGGTTGTGCAGGTCGGCGAGCGCGCCCCGGAGGTCGGCGGTGACGCCGTCCGAGGCGGTGTCCTCCAGCAGTCGGCGGCCGGTGGCCAACTGGGCGAGCACGGCGGACGCGCAAGCGCCTCCGCCGTGCTCGTAGTCCAAGGCCCTGAGGGCTCGGGTCGCGGCGTCGATCCTGGCCACGTCCTCCGCCCCGAGGCGGGTCAATGACCCACCCGGTGGGGCTTGGTGTCCGTGGGCGTGTTCTGCACGGGCACCGGGTCCATGCGGGGCTCGACCTCACGCGTGTCGCGCTCCACGCCGTCGTGGTCGTCGACCACGGCGTCCCGGCGACGGGTCGTCACGCCGTCGTGGTCGCGGGTCTGCTCCGGCACGATCCGGTCGTGCGTCTCGTGAGCGGGCTCGACGACGGGCTGCTCGACGAACTCGGGCTCGTCGACGATGATCTTGCGACGGGCGGGCAGCACGGCGATCAGCAGGCCGACGGCCGCGAAACCGAGGTGCAGCCAGTTGTCGTTGGCGTTGAGCGCCAACGGGTTGCCCATCCCGGAGATGGGGTTGCTGGAGATGATGCCCGCGAGCATCAGGCCCCACACGAACGCGGCGCCGTAGGCGAGGAACAGGACCCACCCGAAGGTCCGCGCCAACGCCGAACTACCCGCCAGCAGCAGGCCGAGCACACCGAACGCCAGGTGGATGACGTTGTGCAGCGGGTTCACGGCGAACCCGAGCACCATCGCGTGCTGCTCCCCGGCGAAGTCGCCGAAGCCCGTGCGCAGGAAGCCCACCACACCCGCGACGATGAACAGCACCGACATCAACGCCACCAGCACCTGCGCCGGTTGCAGCCCGGCGACCCTGACCTTGACACGCCCAGCAGTCGAGTTCCTCATGACGTGCGGTTACCCGGATCACACACAGCGCAAACCCCATCGTGTGAAATCCGCGTGGGGGCGTTTGGGGAGATCGGTGGGACTCGAACCCACTTGCACCGGGCTCACAACCCGGTCCCTCGTCCACTTCGGGATCGATCTCAGTACCTCCGGCGCGACTCGAACGCGCACTGGCCGGGTTCTGAACCCGGTGCCTCTCCCGTTGGGCTGCGAAGGCTCGGTCCCGGACGGGGAGCGGGTGACCACGGACCCGCTCCCCGCCGGTACCGGACAGGAATTCCAACCAGCGGACCTCGCCGTGCCGAGGTGTTCCCGACCCACCCCATGAAGGCCGGGCAGCAGCGCGTACGGGAGTCGAACCCGTGTCTCCGGAATGAGGATCCGACGTCCTGACCACTGGACGAACACGCCTGGTCGCCGAACTCGCGAAGAATGGGCGGCCGATAGCGCTCACACCCGTTCCCCGAACCGCCGGCAGCATCCCAACCCGGACTCGAACCGGGGACCTCGGCGTTCGTAGCGCCGCGCTCCGTCCACCTGAGCTATTGGGATATCGAATTCACCGCGAAACAAAAAGAACCGCCGACCGGTCACCCGGTCGACGGCTCCCCGTCGCGACCCAACCGCAGGTCACAACCAGGAGCGCCGCCCGAGCCCGAGATGCCGGAATCGCGTCGCCGCGCCGGTCCACTCGTCTTCGCGCTGGTTCATGATCCCTCCCCTCTCGTTCGTCGTGATGGCACAACTATGGCCGAATCCGCGGCTATCGGCAAAGCATTTATCCGCCCCTTTTTCCCCTAGGCCAATCGGGGGGCAGCCAGGTGATCGCACACCACAACTCGGCGCGGTCCTGCGCCGACGTGAGGTCCAGTCCGAGCGCGCGTTCGACGTGCCCCATGCGGTGCCGGACGCTGTTGCGGTGGACGCCGAGCGCGGCGGCGCTGCGGTCCCAGTTGCCGTGGTGGGCGAGCCACGCGCGGGCGGTGTCGACGAGTTCCGCGGCGGACGGCGAGCGGTGGCCCGCCAGCGGGGCCAGCAGCCGGGTGGCGAACCGCGCCGCGCGCGCCGGGTCGACGAGCGCGGTGAGGCCGGTCTCCTCCCCCGCCCGCACCGCGCGGCCGGTGGCGCGGGCCCGGCGCAGCAGGTCGGCGGCCTCCCGTGCCGCGTCGGGGAGGTCGGCCGCGGCCACGGGCGCGCTCACGCCGACCACGAGGTCCGGGTCGAGCGCGCCGCCCGCGGCCACGACCGCGCGGAACCCGTCGTCCAGCACGTCCACCAGCGGCGTGCCCAGGGCTTCGGCCAACCGCTCGTGCCCCTCGCCGCCCGCGCCCGCGACGACCTGGAACTCCGTGCCGCCCAGCAGTTCCTCCAGCAGGGCCGCGGGATCGCCGCCGAACGCCAGCCGCGCCGCCAACCGGGCCGTGGGGTCCGGGTCCTCGCGCAGCAGCGCGAGCAGCGCCAGCGCCACGGCGGCGACCGCCCGGTCCGCGACGGAGAACGCCCTGACCCTGCCCGCGACCAGCACCAACGGCCGGGTCCCCACCCGTTCGACCGGCGTGAGCACGACGTGGTCCGCGCCGATCTCGGTGCTCGCGCTGCGCGGTCCACGCCCCGCGCCGACCCGCTCGGCCAGCCCCAGCAGGTCGGCGGTGGGCTCGGGAGCGCCCTCGGTGCGGGCGGGCACGCCACCGTCGGCGTCGAGCAGCAGGGCCCAGCAGCCCAGGGCGTCCGCGAGCGCGGCCAGCGTGCCGTCGACCGCGCCCGGCCGGACCGCCGCCCTGGTCATGGCGCGCTGGCTGTCGGCCAGCAGCCGCAGTTCGGCGTTCTGCGCCTCGGCGAGCGCGGCCCCCACGGCCTGGCTGACGGCGAGGAACGGCGTCCCCGGCGGCACGGCGACGAGCGGGAGGCCGTGCGCGCGGCAGGCGTCGACCAGGTCGGCGGGCACGGCGTTGTGCACCGGCGTGACCCCGAAGCCGAGCGCGGAGACGCCGCGCCCGACCAGCCCGGCGACGTAGGCGTCCAGGTCGTCCGGGAGAGTCACCCCCGCCGTGAGCAGGAGTTCCTGGCCGAGCAGGTAGGGAACGGGGTCGACCAGCTCGCTCACGTGCGCCCAGCACACGGGGCGGTCCAGGTCGTCCGCGCCGACGAGGACGGACAGGCCGAGGTCCTCGCGGGCCAGCAGCGCGGCCAGCGGAACGGTCCGCAGAACCATGAATGCCCCCGAAGTGTGCACAACGACCGGCTCGGTGTTGTACGAATAGCCCACTTACCGAGTAAGCGCACGCTTTCTAGGGTCTAGATCACATCGGTTCGAGGAAGGCCGTCCGCGCCTGCGGAGGGCACGACCGCTGTACGGCGGACGCGATCCGGGCGAGGATCGACGGCCTCGGTGTCGTCAGCGCGGTGGCGGAAGCTTTCGACCTGGAGGGGGAGGTGCCGGTGAGGAAGCGCACCGGAGGGGACGTGCTGGCCGAGACGCTGGTGGCGTTGGGAGCGCGCACGGTGTTCGGGCCGCTGGCGCTCGGGCCGTTCGAGGCGGTCGGGCGGGTGCGGGTGCGGTACGTGGACGGACCCGACGCGGCCTTCATCGCCGACGGGCACGCCCGCACGACCGGCGAGGTCACGCCGCTGCTGCTGCCCGGCGTGGACCCGGTGCTGCGGCCCGGTTCGCCGGTGCTGGTGGTGGCCGTCCGGCCCGCGCCCGAGGGCGTGGAGCACGTCGAGGTCGTGGCGCACGCCGAGGAGATCCCCGCCGCACTGGCGCGGGCGTGGGACGTGGCGGCGACGCCGCCGTTCGAGCCGGTGTGGGTCGAGGTCCCGGAGACCGTGCTGACGGGGCGGACGTCGGCCCCGGAGGTCGAGCCGATCGTGTCGTGCCCGGAGTCGGTCGTGCCGCGGCCCGAGGCGGTCGAGGCCGCGGCGAAGCTGCTCGACGACGCCCGGCGGCCCGTGGTGGTCGCGGGCGGCGGGGTGGTGCGCGGCGACGCGCGCGCCGAGCTGCTCGCGCTGGCGGAGAAGCTGCGCGCGCCCGTGGTGACGACGTTCGGCGGCAAGGGCGCGTTCCCCTGGGACCACGAGCTGTCCGCGCAGTCGTGGCTGTCCGACGAGCACACCACCCGCTTCCTGGAGGACGCCGACCTGCTGCTCGTGGTCGGGTCCGGGCTGGACGCCCCGCGCGACAACGTCGTCCGGATCGACGTGGACGCCCGGAAGGTCGACGACCGCGGCGTGCACGGCGACGCGCGGTTCGCGCTGGCGGACCTGGTCGAGGCCGTCACGCCCCGCGCGCCCGGCCCGGCGGAGGCCGCGGTCCGCGACCTGCTGGCCGCGGTGCGGAGGCCGGAGCCGGAACTGGACGCGATCCGGGCCGCGGTGCCCGACGACTCGCCGACGTTCTGGGACCGGACGGTGTTCGGGGAACGCCCGTGGCTCGCGTGGGACGCGCGGACGGCCGCGATGCACGGAACGCCCGAGGGGGTCGGGTACGCGCTGCCGGCGGCCGTGGGGGCGGCCGTGGCGCTGGGGGACCACGTGCCGGTGCTGGCCGTGGCGGGCGGTGACGACGTGCCGCTGGGGCTGCGCGCGCTGGCCACCGCGCGGCGGCACGACCTGCGGGTGACGTGGCTGGTGGTGGACGGCGAACCGGACCTGCTGGGGATCGCCCACGCGCTGGGCGTGCCCGCCGTCGCGGCCACGCCGGAGACGCTGCGCGGCGACCTGGCCGAGGCGCTGGCGTGGATCGGGCCGCACGTGGTGGTGCTGACGTCCCCAACCGTTACCCCGAAGTAACCGGAGCAGAGCACGATCACCCAATGGGAGACCGACGGCTGCGCATCGGGTGCGAGTTCACGTACGAGGCCGCCATCAGGACGCCCACGGTGTTCCAGGTGCAGGCGAACGACGAGCCCAGGGTGAAGGTGCTCGCGGAGGAGTGGTCGATCGAGCCGGAGGTGGGCTCGCACGGCTACGTCGACCTCTACGGCAACCCGTGCCTGCGGATCGTGCTGCCGCAGGGCGTGTCGACCTTGAGGTACGAGGCCGTCGCGGTCGTGCCGGACGCCGTCGAGGAGTTCGACGAGGACGCGCCGGAGATCATGCCGGAGCAGCTGCCCGACGACGTGCTGATCTACACGCTGCCCAGCCGGTACGTCCTGCCGGACATGCTGGCCGACGAGTCGTGGGCCCAGTTCGGCGACATGGCGCCCGGCTACCGGCGCGTGCAGGCCATCACCCAGCACGTCCACGACCACCTGACGTTCAGCTACGGCAGCAGCAACCCCACGTCCACCGCGATGGACGTCTTCACCTCCGGCTACGGCGTGTGCCGCGACTTCACCCACCTGGCGATCTCGTTCTGCCGCGCGCTCAACATCCCGGCCCGCTACGTCTTCGGGTACCTGCCCGACCTCGACATCGCCCCCTCCCCCGACCCGATGGACTTCGCGGCGTGGATGGAGGTCTGGCTGGGCGACCGGTGGTGGACCTTCGACCCGCGCAACAACCGGCGGCTCAAGGGCCGGGTCGTGGTCGGTCGCGGACGTGACGCTTCCGACGTGGCCATGGCCACGACCTTCGGCGGCCCTACGCTCCACCAGATGGTGGTCCACGCCGAGGAGGCACACCCGTGACGCTGAGCCCCGAGCTGTTGTCCCGCCCGCTGCTCGACCACACCGCCGTGGACCTCGACGCCGCCGACCGGGTCACCTACGTGCTGGAGCAGAGCTTCCACTACGGCTACGACGAGCCGATCGACCAGCTCGACCACCGGCTCGTCGTGGTGCCGATCGCCCGGCACGGCGACCAGCACCGCCGCGCGCACCGCCTGGACGTGGACGGCGCGACCGTCCGCCGCCGCTCCCGCCGGGACGGGCACGGCAACACCGTCGTGCGCGTCCGCGCGGACCGCGTGGAGCAGGGCGTCCGGTTCGGCGTCGTGGCGCTGGTGGAGCGCGTCCGGGCCGACGGCCCGATCCGCCTGCCCGCGTCGGCGCTGCACGACCCGCGCCTGCTGCGGCCGACCCGGCTGACGACGCCGGACGACCGGCTGCGCGACCTGGCTTCGGGGTTCCGCAGCGGCACGGCCCTGGAGCGGGCGACGGCGATCTGCGACTTCGTGCACGACGCCATCCACTACGAGTACGGCGTCACGTCGGTCGAGACGACCGCCGCCGAGGCCCTGTCCGGCGGCCGTGGCGTCTGCCAGGACTCGGCCCACGTGATGATCACCCTGTGCCGCCTGGTCGGCGTGCCCGCCCGGTACGTCTCCGGGCACCTGCTCGGCGAGGGCGGCACGCACGGCTGGACGGAGGTCGTCGTGCCCGAGGGCGACGCCGCCGTGGCCGTCCCGTTCGACCCGTGCAACGGCCGCCGCGCGGGCGCGGACTACCTCACCGTGGCGACCGGCCGCGACTACGCGGACGTGCCGCCGACGTCCGGCAGCTACAGCGGCACCCCGAACAGCACCCTGACCACCAACCGCCGCGTCGGCGTGCTGTCGGCGGCGTGACCGACGAGGCCCGCACCGGCGTCCGCCTGGCGTTCGACGCGCTGGGCGGGATCGTCGACGTCGTGCGGGACGTGCACCGCGCCATCGCCGGACCCGGCCTCGCGGCCGTGGCCGCACCGGTGTTCGGCGCGGTCCGGGTCGGCCTGGCGGCGGGCGGTGCGGTCGCCGAAGCCGTGGCGCGGGGATCGTTGCCGGTCGGGTTGACCGGGGTGGTGAACGGCGCGGTCGGCGACCGGCTGCGCACGGACTACCCCGCGCTGGCCACGCCGTTGCGGGCCACTGTGGACGGTCCGCTGGACGGGCACGTGGTCGTGTTCCTGCACGGACTCGTGCACACCGAACAGCGGTGGGGCCACCGGGACGTGGCCGAGGAGGTCGGCGCGACCGCGGTCCACGTGCGCTACAACTCCGGGCTGTCCACGACGGACAACGGCCGGGACCTGGCGGTGCACCTGGAAACCCTGGTGACCGGGAACCCGATCACCAGGCTGTCGCTGGTCGGCCACTCGATGGGCGGCCTGGTCGCCCGCGCCGCAGTTCACGAGGCCCTGGCGAACGGTCAGCGTTGGCTGTCCCCGTTGCGCGAGGTGATCTGCCTGGGCAGCCCCCACCTCGGATCCCCCGTCGAACGCGCCGCCGCCACCGCCGTCAGACTGCTGAACGCCTTCCCCGAATCCGCCCCGTTCGGCGAACTGGTCGACCGCCGCAGCACCGGCATCAAGTCCCTGGCCCACGGCACCGCGTACAGCGCCGCACCACACGTGCGCCAGCACTTCCTCGCCGCCACCGTCGCCACGAACCCGACGAGCACCACCGGCAGACTCCTCGGCGACCTGCTCGTCTCCACCACCAGCGCCACGGCTCCAGCGGCGGAAGCCGACCGCCACGTCCTCGGCGGCTTGGGCCACTCGGCGCTCCTGCACCACCCCGAGGTGCGCGCGAAACTGGTGGAGTTCCTGGCCTGAAGGCACGAAAAAAGCCGGTGTGCGTGCCGCCTCCCCTGCAGAAGCGGCACGCACACCGGGTGTCCGCACCCCCGTGGGGCGCGGGTGGCGTGCGAACCGCGTCCCCTGCAGAAGCGGTGCGCACGCGACCGTGGGCCTGACCGGGTGTCGCCACCCGGTCAGGCGACCTACACCGGTACGGAAACGAACGACTTGCCGTCGAAGTTCACGACCTCGACCGACGCCACGTCCTCCGGCGAGATGAGGGCCGAGCCGTCGAGGTTCGTGCCCTCCGCCTCACCGGTCTTCGAGACCAGCCAGCTGCCAATCTCCTCGCGGTGGCCGTCCTTGGCCACGACGAACAACCGGCACTTCTCGTTCTGCGGGATGCCGCCGACCGCCGCGTTCACCCTGACCCACCCGGCGGCGGGCTTGACCTGGACGGTCATCCTGGCGCCGGTGTTCGGGTCGGTGAACGTGCTGACCTTGGTGCCCGCGGGCGGGGTGGCGGCCGAGGACGCCGGGCTGGGCAGGGCGTCCGTGATGGGCGCCGTGCTGCGGCCCACGACGACGCCGCTGCCGAGGACGACCGCGGCGACGACCGCCGCCGCCGCGCCGAGCGCGAACTGCCTGCGGCGGACGGCTCCGCCGCGTTCCGTGCGCATCTGCCTCAGCGTGCGCTGGAGCAGCAGGTCACCGCCCTCGGGCGGTCCGTCGAGCAGCGCCTCCGGGGGCACGTCGCCGAGCGAGGCCTCCATGGCCCGCAGGTCTTCGAGCTCCGCCGTGCACTCCGGGCAGCCCGCGAGGTGCTCCTCCACGGCCCGCGCCTCCTGCTCGTCCAGGGCTCCCAGGACGTAGGCGCCCAGCAGTTGTGGATCGTGCTGCGTGGTCATCCGGCCACCCCCTTCAAGGCCACCTGTTGTCCGGCGAACGTCTCGCGCAAGGCGCGCAGAGCGTAGTGGGACCTGGATTTGACCGTGCCCGGTGGCACGCCCAACGCCTCCGCGGCCTCCGTGACGCTGCGCCCGTTGAAGTAGATCTCCCGCAGGACGTCGCGGTGGTCGGAGGAGAGCTGGTCGAGTGCTTCGAGCACGACGACGGAGTTCACCACCGACTCGGCGTGGTCGCGTTCGATCGGCGGCGTCGTGGGCGACTCCGCGACCTCCTGCGGCCGTGCGGCCTTCGCCCTGATGCGGTCGGTCACGATGTTGCGGGCCACGGTGAGCAGCCAGCCGCGCACCGAACCCTTGCCGTTGACGAGCGCGTCGGGGTGGCGCCAAGCCCTGAGGAGGGTCTCCTGGACCACGTCCTCGGCAGCCGCCCGGTCGCCGGTCAACCGCGTCGCGTAGGCCAGCAGAGCCCGACCGTGCTCTTCGTAGAGCGATCGGATCAGCGCCTCGTCGGCCGCGGCCTCCCGTTTGCGGGACCACAGTGCCGCCATCCACCCACTCCTCTCATCAACCTTGTTCACCACCACTCACGGTTCTGGGACCGAGGTGGTTCACGAAACTGTCGAAAATCTTCAGCCGCAGGCGCGGCCCTCGTTGACGCAGGCGGCGAGCCCGGCCATCACCTCGTCGGGGAACACGTTCACGAACATCGCGTGGTCCGTCATCGGGTCGCGGTGCTCGTCCGGGAAGCTGTCGACGGCGAACGGCCTGCCCGCCGGGACGGCGTAGGAGACGACCATCCGCAACCGGGGCACCGGGAACGTCATGGCCGGGCACGCCCCGTTGGCGGCGGCCGGGACGACGTGGTCGCGGTGCGAGTAGCTGTCGACGTTGCGGCCGTCCCAGCAGTTCGGGAAGTCGAAGGTCCTGGTCACGGACGCGCCCGCCGGGCACTTCGGGTACTTCATGGTGAACCGGTCGGGGAAGCCGGAGCACCCCCACTTGGCGTTGGCGTTCAGCCCGTCGCTGGTCGCGGCGGACGGGTTGCCGGTGATCGTCCGCAGGAACCGGGGCATCGGCACGACCTTGCTCACCGGGTTGCCGGTGAACGTGAGCACCACCGACTCCGGGGGCAGCACCTCGCCGGTGTTGCCGTGCACGCCGCCGCCCTCCGCGTGGGCGTCGTGGCCCTCGCCGTCGGTCAGCCGCAGGACGGGCCAGAAGTACGCGGACAGGTCGCCGTCGGCGCACGTGCTGGCCCCGGCGGCGAGACTTTCGGGGGTCGAGAACGCGTCCGTCGTCAGGTTGCCGACGTACTCGTGCGTGTGGTGGGCGCCGTTGCGGACGTTCGGCGAGATCACCGGGTTGTCCGCGTTCAGGTGCCTCTCGTCGTTGCGGCCGCACGACGACGTGAACACGCCGGTCGACGCGTCGGGGCCGGGCGCGGCGGACGTCGAGACCGCGACCTGCTCGATCTCGACGAACTGGCCCGCGGAACTGGTCGCGCCCTGCGTCGTGCACGCCGCCACGAGGACGACGACCGCGAGCGGCATCGTTCGGAACACGGCGACAGCTAACCAACACGCCACGTTGACGCGTCGACTACCCCCCGCGCGGAAGATCGGCGAAGCTCTGCGCATGACTCCGGACATCCCTCGTTTCCACCTCGCGGTCCCCGTCACCGACCTCGAAGCGGCCCGGACCTTCTACGGAGCCGTCATCGGCTGCCCGGAAGGACGGTCGAGCGACCGCTGGATCGACTGGAACCTGTACGGCCACCAGTTTGTGACACACCTGGTAGACCGAACGGGTGCGATCGAGGCGCACAACCCGGTCGACGGGCACGACGTGCCGGTGCCGCACTTCGGCGTGCTGCTCACCGTGGACGCGTTTCACCAGCTAGCGGACCGGTTGCGCGGCGCGGGCACGGAATTCGTGATCGAGCCGTACCTCCGGTTCGCCGGAAAACCTGGCGAACAGTGGACAATGTTCTTCCGCGATCCGTCGGGCAACGCGCTCGAGGTGAAGGCGTTCGCGGACGACGCGCAGGTGTTCGCGACCTAGGCGGCCGCGGTCACCAGCACGCGCCCGTCGACCGTCTCGACGCTCACCGTCTTCATCCGGTCCGGCGGGACCAGCGCGGACCCGTCCAGGGTGATGCCGCGGGCGGGGTCTCCCCCGCTCCCGGCGATCCACCCGCCAGCGACGAACCGCTCGCCGCTGGTGTCGGTGACGACGAGCCTGCACTGCTCGCCCGCCTCGACGCCCTTGACGGTGACCCGCAGCCGCGACCAGCCCTCGGCGGGCGTGATGACCGCGCTCAGGCTCGTCCCGTTCGCGATGCCGCCGACCATGACTTGCTCGGACCCGCCGCCCAGGTCCCGGCCGATCACCACGCCGCCCGCGAGCGCGGCGGCGAGCAGGCTCGTCGACACGACGACGGCGAAGCTCTGCCGTCGTCTGCCCTCCCGCGCCTTCTCGTGGCGGACGCGGCCGAGGGTGCGCTGGAGCAGCAGGTCACCCCCGTCGGGTCGGCCGTCGAGGAACGCCTCGGGAGGCAGGTCGAACGGTGGCTCTCGGTGCATTGTCGTCTCGTTCAGCTCGAACTCCTGTGGTGACCACGGCGACGCGCGGACGTCAGCGGCCATGACCCGAGGCGATCGCCCGCGGCGGTTCGGCGACGGCCGCGAGGGCTGGTGACGCGCGGCTCGTGCGCATGGCTGGCTCTCCTGGACGTTTGGGAAGTCCCGTGGTTCCACGTGACCCGCACCCGATAAACGGGGCATCCCCGGAATCGGTTCAACGGCACCCCAATCACGAGCTTTCGTCACAATTACGGTTGGATGGTCCCCCGTGACGATCACCATCCGCGATGTGGCACGCAAGGCCCACGTGTCGGTAGCGACGGTGTCGCGCGCGCTGTCCTCGCCCGACCTCGTGCGGCCCGACACCAGGACACGAGTGCTGGCCGCCGCCACCGAACTCGGCTACCAGCCCAACCGCGCCGCGCGCGGGCTGATCACCGGCAAGACGGGCAACATCGGCATCGTGGTGCCGGACCTCGACAACCCGTTCTACACGGGAATCCTGAAGGCGGTGCAGACCAGGGCGGCCCAGGCCGACTACGCGGTGTTCGTCGCGGACAGCGACGAGGACCCGGCGGCGGAGGCGAAGCTGGTGAGGGCGATGGCGAAGCAGGTGGACGGGTTGCTCCTGTGCTCGCCGGGGTTGCCCGCCGCGGAGATCACGGCCGCGGCGGAGGCGACCTCGCTGGTGCTGCTCGATCATCGGCTGCCGGGAATTCCCAGCACGGTGATGGACAGTGGGGATGGGGTGCGGCAGGTGGTGGCGCACCTCGTCGCCCTTGGGCATCGGAGGATCGCGTTTCTGAGCGGGCCGCGGACGGCTTGGTCGAACGAGGAGCGGCGGGCGGGGTTGGCTCGCGCCGTCGGGGAGCACTCGATCGACCTGGTGGAGTTGGGGCCGTTCGCACCGCGGTTCGAGGGTGGGTTGCAGGCGGCGGACCTGGCGTTGGCGGCGGATGTCACGGCGATCATGGCTTACAACGACATCATGGCGTTGGGGGTGTTGGCGCGGTTGCGTGACCGGGGGGTTTCGGTGCCTGGGGATGTCAGTGTTACCGGGTTCGACAACCTGACTTACGCGTCGTTGACCTCGCCGGCGTTGACGACGGTGCGGATGCCGTTGGCGGCGGCTGGGCGGACCTCGGTGAACATGCTGTTGGATTGGCTGGATGTGAGTGAGGGGTCCGCGCCGCACGTGGTGTTGGCTACGCAGATCATCATTCGGGGGACTACCGCGCCGCCTGGGTGTTGAGGCTGGGGCTTGTTGCTGGGTCTGCGGGTTCCGCTGGCCTCGCGGTGGCTGCTGCTTCCGGCTGGGTCACCGGGCGATTTGCGTCGTTGGTGTGGCCGATTTGACCTGGGGCCCCTCATTTCGGCCTTGATCGGGCCAAAAGGCAGTGCCCCAAAGCCCTGCCCGATCTCCAATTTTAAGGCCGAAATCCCCAAGTAAAATCGGCCACGGTTGCGGGCGGCCCGTAGCGTTCCGTAGCAGGTCAACAGGCGAGCGCCAGTCCCGTAAGTAGGCGCCATGCTTGTGCCGGACGCGTCGGTGGTTCGTCGGCCGTCCGCCGGTCTCGTAAGTAGGCGCCATGCTTCTGCCAGTCCCGTAGGTGGTCACCAGTCGGCTGTCCTGCGGTCCTGCGGTCCTGTAGATCTGTCGTGGTTGTCTAGTTCTCTTTCCAGAGTTTTGTCAGTGCTGTGTGGGCTTCGGCGGCCAGTTCGCGTAGTTCGCGCCATTCGGGCGCTTCGCCCAGTGCCGCCTCCGTCCACAGTGGACCTGGGCTGGGTGGCATGGCGTCGACGTGGTCGCCCACGCGTTCGATGTGTTCCAGTTCTTCGTCTGTCAGGCGGCCTTCGCGGTTCTTCGCCTGGGCCGTGACGATGGCGTCGTCGAGTTCCAGAACTAGTTCGTCCACGCCGACGCCGACTGAGCGCAGGTAGCGGACCTGGCGGATGGAGTCGGCCGCTACGCCCTCCAGCACTGCGAGGATCCAGCGGCGGAACTGGGCTTGGTCGTCGGGCATGGTCACGCGACCTTACCCTTGCTGTGCAAGAAGAAGAGCAAGAAACGGCCCCTGTGCTCGGCGTGCGTCCCCCCGACGCGCGGACACTCGAGCATGCCGCTTTGATCAACTTCGCACAACGGTGACGCTGGGCACACCGACGTGTGCCCAGCGTTTCGCACTCCTACTCGTACAGGTCCTGGTAAAGGGTCTCGTGGACGGTGTGGATGACCTTGCGCTTCACCTTCAAGGTCGGCGTGAGTTCACCGTCCTCCTGGGACAGGTCGCGGTCGAGGATGGTGAACCGCTTGATCTGCGAGTCCTTCACGAAGTGGGTGTTGGCGTCGTCGACGACGGCCTGCACCAGGGCGATGACGTCGGGGTGGCGGGCCAGGTCCGCGTAGCCGCCCGCGATCCCCTGCTTCTCCGCCCACGGCACCAACTCCTCGGCGTCGAGGGTGATCAGGGCGACGAGGTAGGGCTTGCGGTCGCCGAAGGTGACGGCGTGGGAGATCCAGCGGGACTGGCGGAGCTGGTTCTCGACGTTGGCGGGCGCGATGTTCTTGCCGCCCGCCGTGATGATGATGTCCTTCTTGCGGCCGGTGATCTTCACGAAGCCGTCCTCGTCGACCTCGCCGAGGTCGCCGGTGTGCAGCCAGCCGTCCTGGAGCACCTCCGCGGTGGCCTCCGGGTTGCGCCAGTAGCCCGCGAACAGGTGGGGGCCGTTCATCAGGATCTCGCCGTCCTCGGCGATCCGGATGTCCAGACCACCGACGCCGAACGCGCCGACCGTGCCGATCTTGAACCTGCGCAGCGTGTTCACGGTGCCGACGCCGGTCGACTCGCTCATGCCGTAGCCCTCCAGCACCGGCACGCCCGCGGCGAGGAAGAAGTTCAGCACCTCCGGTGAGATCGGGGCCGCGCCGGACAGCGCCTGGCGGAGCCTGCCGCCGAACACGCCGCGCACGCGGGCGAAGACGGCGTCGACCTGGGCGAAAGCGGCGGCCAGCTCCGGTGGCACGTCCTGGCCCGCCGCGGTCAGCGCCCGGTACTTCAGGCCGACGCCGACGGCCTGCTGGAGCTGCTCGGCGGGGATGCCCGCGGTGGCGATGGTGTAGATCTTCTCGAAGATCCGGGGCACGGACGGCAGGAACGTCGGCTTCACCTCGGCCAGCTCCGGCACGATCCGCTTGGCGTCACCGCCGTAGAACGCCAGCGTCGCCCCCATGTAGAGCGCGCTGAACTGGACGATCTGCGCGAACACGTGCGCCAGCGGCAGGAACAGGTACACCGTGTCGTCGGCGACGACGTACGACAGCTCCTCGGTGAGGTGGCACATCGTCAGCCAGTTGCGGTGGGTCAGCACGCAGCCCTTGGGCGGCCCGGTGGTGCCCGAGGTGTAGATGATCACGCTCGGGTCGTCCGGCGACACGGCCGCGCGGCGCGCCTCCAGCTCCTCCGCGACCGGGGTGGCGCGGCCGTCGGCGGCGAGGTCGGCGATCGTGCGGCCCTCGCCCTGGATGAGCACGATCTCGCGGAGGTCCTCCAGGGAGTCGACGTCCACCTTCGCGGCCTGCGCCGCGTTCTCGGCGATCAGCAGCACCGCGCCGGAGTTGCCGAGGATCCAGGCGCACTCCTCCGGCGAACTGCTCGCGTAGATCGGCACCACGACACCGCCCGCGGCGAGGATCGCCAGGCCCGCGGTCGACCACTCGTGGCGCGTCTCCGACAGCACGGCGACGCGGTCGCCCGCCTGGACGCCCGCGCCCGCGAGGCCCGCGGCCAGTTCGCCGACCGCCGTGGCGACCTCGACGAACGTCTTCTCCTGCCAGGAGTCGTCCTTGCGGTAGCGCCAGGCCACGCGGTCCTGGTGCGCCCGCGCGGCCGCGAACGGGAGCTCCGAGACGACGCGCGCGGAACCGACCGTGGGGACGGACATGGCTTCTCCTCTACTGCTTGGCGGCGGGGCTGACGTGCACGCGAACCCCGTTGAGCACGGCGGTTCCGGACAGCGGGTCGATCCTGAGGTCGTCGGTGAGCAGGTTGACGTTGACGCCGGGGTGCGCGGTGGCGACGGCCATCCGGGTGCCGGGCCGGTCGTGGCCCCACCCGTGGGGCAGGCTCACGACGCCGCCCGCGATGTCGTCGGTGACCTCGACGACGGCCTCGATCTTGCCGACCCGCGAGGACACCTGCGCCACGCCGCCGTGCTCCAGGCCGAAGCGCGCGGCGTCGGCGGTGTTGACGAGCAGCGTGCAGAGCTCCTTGCCCTTCACCAGGCTCGGCACGTTGTGCATCCACGAGTTGTTGCTGCGCAGGTGCCTGCGGCCGACGAGGAGCAGGTCGTCCGGCCGTTCCGCCAACGCCTCCAGCACGCGCGGGAGGTCGGCGGCGATCGGGTCGGGGCACAGCTCGACGCGGCCGGACGGCGTGCGCAGGACCTCGGGCAGGCGCGGTTCCAGCGGGCCGAGGTCGACGCCGTGCGGGTTCGCCAGCAGCACGGCCATGGACAGGCCGTCGGGCTTGAGGCCGAACCAGTCGCCGTAGTGGCCGGTGCGCAGCTTGAGGTCCAGCAGCCGCTGCTCGCGGGTGTCGCCGACGAGCCGGGACCGCAGCTCCCCGACGTCGCGGCCGTGCAGCGGGCTCTTGGGGTGTTCGACGAGCTTCGCCAGCGCCGCGTCGAGCTGCGCGTCGGCCAGCGCGTCGAGGTCGGCGTCCGGGTCGGCGCCGCCGAGGATCGCGGTGAGGCGCAGCAGGATGTCCGCCTCCGGCACCGCGCCCTCGTCGAGCGGGATCACCGGCGGGGAGAACTTGGCGACGTTGCGGACGGCGAAGCCGAGGAACGCGATGTCGTAGTGCGGCCGCCTGCTCGGCGGCGGGGGCGGCAGGACCACGTCGGCGTGCCGGGTGGTCTCGTTGAGGTACGGGTCGACCGAGACCATGAAGTCCACAGTGGACAGCGCGGCCTCCAGGCGGGTCGAGTTCGGCAGCGACAGCGCGGGGTTGCCCGCGACCGTCACGAGCGCGCGCACCTGGCCGTCGCCGGGCGTCTCGATCTCGTCGGCCAGCGTCACGGCGGGGAACTCGCTCGCCACCTCCGGCAGCCCGCGCACGCGGCTGTGCCAGCGGCCGGTGGTGAAGCCCTGCCCCGATCCCCGGCCCTTGGCCAGGTGCGCGGGCAGCGGGAACATCGAGCCGCCCGGCCGGTCCAGGTTGCCGGTCAGCGCGTTGAGCACGTCGACCAGCCAGCTCGCCACGGTGCCGAAGTCGACGGTCGTGGTGCCGATCCGGCCGTACACCGCGGCTTTCGGCGCGGTGGCGAACCGCCGGGTCAGGTCGCGGATCGTCGCGGCGTCCACACCGCACTTGCCCGCCACCGCCTCCGGCGTGAACGGCTCGACCAGGGCGCGGACGCGTGCCACGCCGTTGACGTGCGGGGCCAGGTCGCCGAGGTCGACCAGGCCCGCGGCGAACAGCTCGTGCACCATGGCCAGCAGCAGGAACACGTCCGTGCCCGGCGTGATCGGCACGTGCTGGTCGGCGGCCGCCGCGGTCCGGCTGCGCCGCGGGTCCACGACGACGAACGCGCCGCCGCGCGCCCGCAGCGCCTTGAGCCGCTTGGGCATGTCCGGCGCGGTCCACAGGCTGCCGTTGGAGGTGTACGGGTCCGCGCCGAGCAGCAGCAGGAAGTCCGTGCGGTCGATGTCCGGCACGGGGATCGTGTAGATGCCGCCGTACATCAGGCCCGACGACACGTGCTTGGGCATCTGGTCCACCGTGGACGCGGTGAACACGTTGCGCGAGCCCAGCGCCCGGCGCAGGCCACCGGCGTACAGGCCGCCCGCGAGCGAGTGCACCATCGGGTTCCCGAGGTACAGCGCCACGGCGTCGCGGCCGTGCTCGGCGATGATCGCGGACAGCCGCCGCTGCACGACCTCGAACGCCTCGGCCCAGCTCACGGCCACGTGCCCGCCGTCCCGCTTGACCATCGGCGTCGTCAGCCGGTCCGGGTCGGCGTCCAGCGCGCCGAGCGACGCGCCCTTGGGGCAGAGGAAGCCGCCGCTGAACCCGTCGAGCCGGTCGCCCCGCACCCCGGTGATCCGGTCGTCGGTGATCGTCAGCTCGAGGCCACACGTCGCCTCGCAGAGCGGGCAGGTGGTGAGCGCGGTGCGGGTGGTCATGCGGGCCTTCCACTTCGGGCGCGGCTCGACCGCGCTCCTCCTGACAACGGGTACTCGTCACCGACGGGTGGCCGCAAGCGCCCGGCCGAGGTCAACCCCATCAGCTCACTGAGCGCGCGGGCCACCATCTCAGGTCGCTCGAGGCAATCGCCCAGGTGGAAGCCGATCACGGCACGGGAACCCTCGATCAGCCCAGTGACGGGGAAGGGCGACAACTCGCCGTGACCGACGAGCCTGCCGAACGGCGCAAGCGCGTCCATCGACTGCTGGAACGCCGCGCCGCCGACCGGGGAGAGCACGACGTCGACCGGCCGACCGCCGTTCACGGCCAGCAACCGCCCGCACAGCCCGTCCGGGTCGCCGTCGATCGCCACGTCCGCGCCGAGCGCGGTCGCGAACCGCCGTTCGGCGGCCGTGTCCGCGATCGCGACGACCTGGCCGGCGTCGAAACCGCGGGCGAGCTGCACGGCCAGCGTGCCCACGCCTCCCGCCGCGTCGTGCACCACGACCGACTCGTCCGGCCGAAGGTGCGCGCACGTGCGGAGCAGGTGCCACGCCGTCACGCCGTGGCGGGCGAGCACGAGCGCCTGCTCGTCGGTGATCTCGGCGGGAACCGGGAACAGCAGCCGCTCCGGGGCCCTGACCAGCTCGGGATCGGCGTCAACCACCCCGAGCGCCACGACCCGGCGACCGTCGGAGGTGACCCCGACGACCTCCTCGCCGTGCGGTCCCACCCGGCTGACGCGGACCACCTCGTGGCCCGGCAGCCGCGCGTCGGCCTCTCGCGTCGTCGCCATGCCGCCAGCCAACCCCGCTGGGCGGTGCGCGGTAAGTGCGGAGACCACGACAACTAAGTGCTCACCGAAGTCCGGCCACGCCTGCGAGGACGAGGTCGACGCCCGCCAAGACCCGCTCGCGCTCGTCGTGGTGGCGCAAAACTGGGCGGGCTCATGTCCCGCACGTCTACGGCATACCGTCGACCGTCTACGGCGCTCGGAAGGGGCCTGCGGGCGGCTGACGCCTCAGGTGGTCCGGCCCGCCGTGGCCAGGGTGCGGGCGACGGCCGCCGTCTCCACCGCGATGTCCTCCACCGTGGCCGCCCGGTCCAGGTAGAGGCCGCCGCGCCAGAGCGTGGCGTGGCCGTGGGCGGCGGCGAACGTGCGGGAGACCAGGGTCAGCGCGGCCTTCGCGTCGCCGTCGGTGAGCGACAGGGCGGCCCGCAGGGGTGGGTCCATCACCGCGCGGCCCGCGTCGGTCAACTCCTGGTCGTCCTGGCCGCGCAGCTCCGCGGCGAAGATCAGGTCGAAGCCGATGCCGTTCTCCGCGGTGAACTTGGCGTAGACCGCCGCCGTCGCCGCCAGATCGTTGACCGGGTCGGAGCCCGGCTTGCCCGACCACGGGCACTCCGCCTCGAACCGCGTCGTCAGGGTGTGCGCGGCGTCCACGGCGGCGGCCCGCAGCAACGCCTGCCGGTTCGGGAAGTGCCGGTACGGAGCCCCACCGCTGACCTGCGCCCGCCGGGCGACCTCGGCCACCGACAGCGCGGCCACCCCGCGCTCGGCGATCAGCGCGAGCGCGTTCTCGACCAGCGCGGCCTTCAGATCGCCGTGGTGGTACCCGGCACGCTTCGGCACGCCACCCCTCCCGAACCCCGTGGACGACCGAAGCCTACATGCGCTGGATCACGTCCGGTTGACGTGAAGTAAGAGAGCTCTTACATTGATGTGAGAGCACTCTTACATCACGTTTCCGGAGGTAGCAGCCATGTCCACCACCCTCACGTCCACCGTCGCCCTGGTCACCGGGGCCAGCAGCGGCATCGGCCAGGCCACCGCCCGCAGGCTCGCCGCCCAGGGCGCCACCGTCGTGCTCGTCGCCCGCCGCGAGGACCGGATCGAGCTGCTGGCCAAGGAGATCGCCGAGCAGGGCGGCCACGCGCTCGCGCTGCCCGCCGACCTGACCGACGCCGACGCCGCCGCCACGGCCGTCGCCACCACCGTCGAGCGCTTCGGCAGGCTCGACACCCTGGTCAACGCGGCGGGCGTCATGCTCACCGGCGACGCGCTCGCGGCCCCGCTCGGCGACTGGCAGCGGATGATCGACATCAACCTCACCGGCCTGCTCAACATCACGAAGGCCGCCCTGCCGCACCTCGTCGACGCCGCGGCCACCAGCTCGCGGCACGTCGCCGACGTCGTCAACATCAGCTCGATCGCCGGCCGTTTCCCGATGCCGTTCGGCGCGGTCTACAACGCGACCAAGTTCGGCGTCACCGCCGCGACCGAGGCGTGGCGGCAGGAGTTCGCCCGCCGCAACGTCCGCTTCTCCGTCGTCGAGCCGGGCTTCACCGAGACCGAGCTGTTCGCCCAGCAGGACAAGGCCGTCCAGGAGCGCATGGAGGCGCGGTTCGCCGACGTGGAGAAGCTGCGCGCCGACGACATCGCCGAGGCCGTCGAGTACATCGTGACCGGCCCCCGCCACCGGGCCGTCGCCGAGATCGTCATCCGCCCCACCGACCAGGTCTGACCTTTCCCTTCCACCGCAAGGAGAATCCCGTGCCGAAACTCAGATCGACCATCACCGCGGCGACCCTGGGCGTCCTGCTCACCACCGTCCTGACCGGCGCCGCCCAGGCGCACGACACCTACTCCGGCCAAGGCCTCGTCGCGCGCAACACCGACCTCGGCCGCACGTTCGTGGCCATGGAGAACGAGCACGACGCCGCCCGGCGGCAGAAGCTCGCCGAGCGCGTGGTCTCCCCCGCCTACGTCCAGCACAACGCCATCGCCCCTCCCGGCCGGGCCGGGCTGCTGACCACCATGCAGTACCTCCGCACGGTCATGCCGGACATCAGGTTCACCGCCCGCGACGTCTTCGCCACGAACGACCGGGTGGTCTCCCGCTTCACCATCACCGGCACCGTGACCGGCGCTCCCTACCTCGACACGCCGCCGACCGGCCAGAAGATCGAGTACGACGGCATGGACGTCTGGACCGTCCGCGACGGGCAGCTGTACGAGCACTGGGACCAGTTCGACACGACCCGCGCCCTCGTCCAACTCGGCGTGCCGGGCCTGCCGCCCACGCTGGTGAACGCCGCCTCCCAGCCGGTCAACCGGTGACCGGCAACCGGGACTGGCGTGGGCATTGGAGACCGGCCGTTCGCCTGCGGAGTCGCGGCTGACCAGCGGGAAGTCCGGCAGCCGGCCCCGCGGAACCCGTGGCGCACCTCCGGCCGTCCGGAATTCCCGAAGTTCGCCACCTGCCGCACCGCGCCGGTTACGCTCTCGCCCACGGGCAAGGGGGGAACGAAATCCGCGCGTCCACCCGCGAGGGAGGACGTGTCGGCCCGAGGGGGGCGAGTTGACCACATCCGAGACATCCGAGCTGGCGTTCGGGATCCTCGGTCCGCTCGACGTGACGCGCGGGGGCGCGCCGGTGCCGGTGAACGGGCCGAAGCTGCGGATCATCCTGGCGGCGCTGCTGCTCCGCCCGAACGCGACGGTCTCGGTCGACCGGCTCGCCGAGGAGCTGTGGGGCGACGAGCAGCCCCCGACCGCCCGCAAGAGCGCCCGGCTCTACGCGCAACGGCTGCGCCGCGCGCTGGGCGAGGCCGTGATCGAGACCCGGAACGACGGCTACCTGCTCCGGTTGGCCCCCGCGCAACTGGACCTCCTGCGCTTCCGCGCACTGGTCGACCGGGCTCGCACGGCCGAACCGGAGACCGAGCGGACGCTGCTGGCCGAGGCGCTGGCCTGCTGGCGTGGCGCGCCGCTGGCGGACGTGCCGTCCGAGTCGTTGCAGCGCGACGAGGCCGTGCCGCTGGCCGAGGAACGGCTGAGCGCCAGGGAGCGCTACCTGGAGGTGAGCCTGCAACTGGGCGGGCACCGCGAGATCATCGGCGAACTCGGCACCCTCACCAGGGAACACCCGTGGCGGGAATCGTTGTGGGCGTTGTACGTCCTCGCGCTGCACGGCAGCGGGCGGCAGGCGGACGCGCTGGAGGCCTACCGCGACGTGCACCGGATGTTCACCGAGGAACTCGGCGTCTCGCCGGGGCCGCGGCTGCGCGCGGCCCACCGCGCCGTCCTGACCGAGCAGGAGGTGGTCCCGCTCGCCGAGCCGGTGCCCGCCGTCTGCCAGCTGCCCGCGGACCTGCCCAGCTTCTCCGGGCGGACGTCGGACATGGCCGCGCTGGACGCGCTGCTCGGCGCCCCTCCCCGGCACCGGACCCTGGTGGTCGCGGGCCCCGGCGGCATCGGCAAGACCGCGCTGGCCGTGCACTGGGCGCACCGGGTGGCGGAGCGGTTCCCGGACGGCCAGCTGTTCGTCGACCTGCGCGGGTACGCGTCGACGTCGCCGCTGTCCAAGTCCCAGGCGCTGGCGCTGTGCCTGCGCGCGCTCGGCGTGTCGGCCACGCACGTGCCGATGACGCTGGACGAGCAGGTCGTGCTGTACCGGCAGATGCTCGCGGGCCGACGGGTGCTGGTGGTGCTGGACAACGCGGCCGACGCCGACCAGGTCCGCCCGCTGCTGCCGCCGAACCCCGGTTGCGCGGCGCTGGTGACCAGCCGCGGCGAGCTGCGCGGCCTGACGGTGCTCAACGACGCGCGAGTGCTCGCCCTGGACGTGCTGACCCCGTCGGACACCCTGGCGCTGCTCACCGACCTGCTCGGCGCGGACCTGGTCGACGCCGAGCCCGCGGCCGTCGGCAGGCTCGCCGACCTGTGCGGGCACCTGCCGCTGGCGCTGCGGATCGCGGCGGCGAACCTGCTCGGCGGCAGGCACCCCACGGTCGGCGACTACGTGGCCGCGCTGCGCGCCGACCCGCTGGCGGAACTGGCCATCGAAGGCGACCCGGACGTCGCCGTGCGGGCCACCTTCCAGCTGTCGTACCGGGCGCTCGACGAGCGGGCCCGACGGGTGTTCCGGCTGCTGGGCAGCGTGCCGGGCCCGGACTTCGACCTGACGGCGGCCGCGGCGCTGACCGGCGCGGGCGCGCAGACCCGCCGCTGCCTGGACCGGCTGGTCGCGGCGAGCCTGCTGACCCGGCGCGGCCCCACCCGGTTCCAGTTCCACGACCTGGTCCGCGAGTACGCCGCCGACCGCGCCCGCGCCGACGAGACGTCCGGTGACCTGGCAGCGGCCGAGACCCGGCTGTTCGACCACTACCTCGGCGTCGCGTCCGCGGCGACGCACCGGCTGTTCCCGCTGTTCCGGCGGCTCCTGCCCGGCGCGGACGAGCACCCGACGACGTTCGACGACGACGAGCCCGCGATGCGCTGGCTCGACGCGGAGCGGCCGAACCTGGTCGCCGCCGCCGAACGCGCGGCGAACTCCCCCTGGCTGAGGCACTACAGCGTGCTGCTGGCCGACGCGCTGCGCGGCTACTTCGCCGGACGCGGTCTCGCGGCGGACGGGCTCGCGGTGGCGAACGCGGCCCTCGGCGCCGCCCGCGAGGCCGGTGACCTGCGTGCCGAGGTCTCCGTGTTCGTGCTGCGGGGCATGATCGCGTACAACCTCAGCGACTACGACGCCGCGCTGGCCTGGTTCGACCGAGCGCTCGAAGGCAGCGTCACCGGTGTGGACCCGGCGGCCGAGACGGAGGCGCGCCACGGGCTGGGCCGGGTGTGCTCCCAGCTCGGCAGGCCCCATGACGCGGCGCGCCACCACGAGCGGGCCCTGGTCATCGCCCGGCGGGCGGGCGACGAGAACACCGAGGCGCGGGAGATCAACTACGTCGGTGTCTCCCTGCTCTCGCTCGGCCGCGTCGAGGCGGCGATCGCGTGCCACACCAAGGCGGCCGAGCTGAGCGCGCGGATCGGCAACCAGCACATCCGGCTGCTCTCGCTCAACGGCCTCGGCCTGGCCCACTGGACCGCCGGGCGGCTGCGCGAGTCCGCCGAGTGCCACCAGGAGAGCATGAGGATCGCCGACCAGTCGGGTATGCGGCACGGTGTCACCTCGGCGCTGGTGTGCCTGGCCGAGACCTACTGCGACCTCGGCCGCTACCACGACGCGGAGAAGCAGGCCCGCGAAGCCCTCGACCAGGGTCGCGAGCTCGGCGAGCGACGGCACGAGGCGGGCGCGCTGGAGATCCTCGCGACGGTCGCGCGACGACGTGGCCGGCTCCTGGAGAGCATCGAGGGGTACGCGGCGGCGCTGGAGCTGTCCAGGAAGATCAACTTCCGCTACGGCGAGGCGTCCATCCTCATCGGACTGGCGGCGGCGCACCGGGCCATCGGCCGCCCGTCGGACGCGGTGGCGCACACCGAACTCGCACTGGCCAAGATGAACGAGACCGGGATGCGGGTGCTCGAGTGCGCCGCGCTCACGGAGATGGCGGCCGCACACCTGGCACTCGCCAACCACCCGGCCGCGACCCGAGACGTCGACCGGGCCCTGAAGATCGCCCGCGAGGACGGCCAACGCCTCAACGAGGCCCGCGCCCTGCGGGTGGCGGCCGAGATCCGGGAGGCGAACGGGGAAACCACCAAGGCCGCCGAGTCGACCTCGGCGGCCTTGGCGATCTTCACCGACCTGGGTGTGCCGGATTAGTGAGCGCTTCCGGGCGGTCTGACCGCCCGGAAGCGCTCGGGAGGCATCAGCCCGTGCACCAGAAGTCGAACTTCGTCCGCACCCAGGAACACTCGTACCCGGCGGTCAACGACCACAGCTTGGGCGCGTGGGCGCCCGGCAGGTCGTGTGCCTTGGCAGGCACGCCGCCACCGAAGGTCCACTGCTCCGGGTCCTTCATCTTGACCCATGCCAACTGCGAAGAGCGGTTGCCCTTGTAGCAATCCTCCCAATCGAGGCAGATGTAGTCCTTCCGGTCGTCGCTCAGCCCCTCGATGGCGCGCGAGGCCGAGAGGTCGATCGGGCCGATGCTGCCTTCGACGGCCAGCGCGGGTCCCGCCGCGGTGTCCATGTCCGTCTGGTTGGCCGCGTACTTCACCGAGTACGAACGGGAGATACCCGCGTCGAAGCCGAACATGATCTTCCAGCCGTCGGTGATGGTGCCGCTGGAGTCGACACAGGTCTCCGTGCCGATGATGACGCCCCCGCCGCCGCTCAACGACCGGCAGCTGAAGACGAGCCCTCCGTCGACGGTGATCGGCGGTGGCGCGACCCCCGCGTCCTCGGCGGCCTCCTTCACCTTCACCTTCCGGATGTCCTCCTGCACCAACGACGTGGTCACGCTGTGCTGGTACTCCGCATAGGCGACCAGGCATTCGAGGTTGTTCTCCTCCAGCGCCCTGCCCGGATGACCTCCGCAGACGTCGTTGATCACATAGGACCGGTACGAGGTCATCCAGAAGGTGATGTCCTGCTGGTCGTTGCGCGACACCAGCTTCGGGTCGTACGCCGTCTTCTTCCCGGCCCGCGTGGGTGTCGAGGTGACCGCGGGCTTCGACGGGGGTGGCGAGGCCACCGGGTTCTTCGGGCCGAGGCTGGAGTGGCCGCAGTAGTCGTCCATGCAGTGCATCGGCAACAGACCCGACGGGTCGCTCGTGGTGATCGGGTTGTTGTCGCTGTAGGTGTACCCGTTGAGCTGCTGCGGATTCCCCGAGTCGAGCACCGGGTCGACCGAGATGAACCGGCCGGTGTCCGGGTCGTACTCGCGTGCGCCGAGATGGGTCAGGCCGGTACTGGAGTCCAGCACACCGCCGACGAACCCGCGTTCGCCAGGAAATGTCGACGCCCCGCCACGCGGACCACCGAAGGGCGTCTGCCGCCGCTTGGTCACCGCCAGGGTGACCGAGTCGATGGCCGTCTGCGCGGTGTTCTGGTGGTCCGATGCCAACCAGGTCAAGGGGCCACGCCCGTGGCGCACCGCGACCGTGCGGTTGCCGTGGCCGTAGTACCGCGTCACCGTCGGGTTGCCCCCGGCCGCCGACAGCCGCAGTTCCTGGTTGCCCAGGTACAGCGTCGTCCCGGCCGGGTCACGCCGGATCAGCCGGTTGCCCGTGGGGTCGTACACGTACGACGTCGACTGGGCCCCCTTCGTCACCGACGTGAGCTTCCCCTGCTCGTCCCACCTGAACTGCTCGCCGGACGACCGCGAGGCCAACTGGCCCGCGGCGGTGTAGGTGTACGACGTGACGCCACCGGGCCCGCTCACCGAACCCAGTGCGTGAGCGTGCCCTGGGACCTGACCCCCGTACGTCCGGACGACGTCGCCCGAAGCGGCGTGCTGGGTGTCGGTGACCCGGTTGCCCGCCTTGTCGTAGGTGAAGGACTGCCAATACGGCGCAGGACCGCGCAGACCGGCCACCGACGGGTCGGCCGAGCACGACGAGCCGGTCCACGCGTCGGTGAGCCTGCGCAGACCGTCGGTGCGGAAGCACTGGACGTCACCGGCGAACGCGTCCGCGACGGACGTGATCGTGCCCACCGCGTCGTAGCTGTAGCGCACGTCGGACTGCATCGGCGACGGCGCTTCCGTGTCCACGACGGACCGCGTCAGGCGCCGGTTGTTCTGGTCGTAGTACTGCGACAGCCACACCCGCTTCGTGCCGGTCCCCAGGGTCAGCCGCGCCGGCTCGCCGTAGCGGGTGAAGTCGGTCGCCGACACCAGTTCGACGGTCGAGCCGTCGTAGCCGCCCCAGCTGGTGGCCAGCGACCCGACCGCGTCGTAGCCGAAGCTGACGGTCTCGTCGGGCAGCTCACCGGCCGCCGGGTAGGACTGGCTGGACAGGCTCCCGTCCGGGTTGTACCCCGTGTACGACGAGTAGGTGCCCGCCAGCAGGCCTTCCGATGCCGGGATGATCACGGACGTCCCGGTGGGCCGGTACCCGGGGTCGTAGCTGAGGATCTTGCTGGTGTAGGCCTTCCCGTCGACGAACGCGGTCGACGACGCGGGCTTTCCCCTGCCCTTCGTCACCGTGTCGTACGTCCACTCCGCCAGCTTCGTCCCGCCGACGGCGCCCGAGTACTTCGCGGTCTCGCGCCCCAGCGCGTCGTAGGAGTAGGCCAGCACCGCGCCGCGCGCGTCCCGCGACGTGAGGACCTGCCCCGCGTCGTCGTAGGTCTTGGTGATCAGGCCGCTGTCCGGGTCGCCGCTGCTGACCTGGCGGCCGAGGAAGTCATACCCGAACCGCCAGACCGCCCCCGAAGGATCGGTCACCGTCTCGGCCCGGCCTGCTTTGTCGTAGGTGTACTTCGTCGAGTCGAAGCCACCGTCGTGGTGTTGCCGCAGCTCGACGGTCTGCCCCCGCACGTCGGTGTACGTCGACGTCGGGGTCCCGCCCGGCGGCGGCGTGACGTCCACGTGGTCACCGAAGTACGCCGTCGTGGTCCGCCGCTCCTCGAACGCGCCCGCGAACACGACCGACGCGTCGGCGCGTCCGGCTCCGTCGAAGTGCGTCCGGCTGTGCCCCGGAACGTGCACATCGGACGCCATCTGCAGCTCGGTGTCCACGGCCTTGTCGTTGTAGTACGGCGCGGTGGTCTTCCACAGCCTGCCCTGCGAGTCGTACCGCGTATCGGTGATCAGCCTTCCGCCGCCGGTCGCGGGCGCCTGCACCTGCCTGCCCCGGAGCAGCCCGTCGTAGAGCGTGGTCGCGGAGATCTCGACGCCGGTCGGGCCGATCCCGGTAGTGGTGACCACCGTCGGCTTGTCGCCGCGCACCAGGTACGCCGTGCGCAGGAAGGGCACCTCCGGGTGGTCGGCCTTGGTCCAGCTCGGCGTCCACATCGTGACCGCGCGGCCGAGCGCGTCGTACTGCGTCTCCGTCTTGCGCGAGTTGGGGTCGCTGGACAGCGTGGGCAGTCCCCACGCCGGGTCGTAGGTCGTGGTCCTCACCAGTCCACCGGGCACGGCGTCGGTGCCGGGGCTGGTGACCACGGTCTTGGTGACCGGGCCGCCCGTCTCCGGCGTGTACGCCGTCCTCGTGGTGCGCCCTAGGGCGTCCGCGGTGGACTTGACGCGCCCGTGCACGTCGTAGACCGAAGTCCCAGCCGTGAGGTACACCGGGCCCGCCGCCGGACGTTCCTTCGCGATCTCGGTCTTCACCACGTTGCCGTGTGCGTCGTAGGTCGTCTTGTTGTCCGCCAGCGCGTCTCGGGGGTACTCCGGAGATGCGCCGCAGCGGACGGAATCCGTCCAGGCGTGCCCCGGCAGGCCCATCAGCCAGGCGTCGGTGTCGCGCGCGTACTCGGTGTGCGCGCACCGGTCGTCGGCGGCCGTGGCGGGATCGCCGAGGTCGTTGACCTTGGTCACCAGGCCGAGGTCGTCGTAGGTGGTCTCGGTCCGCGTCGTGCGCCAGCCGGAGCCCAGGGCGGTGTAGCCCGTCGCCACCCCGGTGCCCACCAGGTACGCCTTGAACGCGCCCCGCGTCGCCGTCGGGCCCTGCACCGAGGGCTCGGTGATCGTCTTGCTCACCCGTGCCGGATCCGGCTGGTCCGAAGGTCCTTCCCGCTCGAACACCGCGCTCTCGAAACCGAAGCCCGCCAACCAGTCCGAGTCGGTCCGCGAGCCGCCCTCGGAGTCGGCCACCGACACCGACCGCGTCCCCGAAGGGAGGTGGTCGCCGTCCATGCCGCGGTGGAACCGCTGCTCGGACATGGTCACCGGGCCCGCGGGGTCGTCCGCCGTGCCGTTGCGCACCCGCACCCGGCCGAAGCCGCGGAACTCGTTCCACGTCCGCTTGTCGTCCTTGGTGAACTCCGAGGTGTCCCAGTGCCAGGCCGCGCCGTCGAGGTACTCGTACCGGGTGACCTCCTCGGGGAAGGTCGACCTCGGCTGCCCGTCCACGGTCAGCCGGTCGCTCCGCGTCACCGCCGTGACGACGTACTTGTGGAAGTAGTCGGTCCGCTCGGCGAAGTTCTTCTTGGCCCACCGCACCGGGAAGCACCGCTTGGTGTTGCTCTCGGGGTTGGCGGGCATGGTCCCCGCCTTGCACTCCGACTCGTACGTGATCGACGTGATCCCACCGGTCTCGGACACGATTCCCGTGACGCGGTACCGCATCAGCGGCGACGCGCCGTCCTCCGGCATCTCGACGCGGTTGTACATCGGCGTGCCCTGGAACGTCACCGACGGCATCTCCGCCGTCCCGCCCGCCAGGCCGGTGTGCTTGATCCCCTTGAGCCACAGCGCGGCCTTCTCCCCGTCGCCGGGATCGGGGTACTGCTGGTCCAGCTCCCACCTGTCGACGTCACCGAAGTCCGTGCCGCGCCACACCTTCGTGGTCACCGACGCCAGCCGCTTGGTGGTCCAGAACGTCGGCGAGCGCGTGTCCGAGCAGGTGGCCGTGTCGCACTTGGCGTCCCACGGCACGTCCGGCCAGTTGTCCTTCTTCTCCGCCTTGCACTCGCTGCCCGGCACGCACCGGTCGGCCGTCGTGAACACGACCCTCCCGGACGCCTGCGTGACGCCGTCCCGCAGGCCGTAGTCGATGTGGTCCAGGTACCCGCCGCGGACGTAGCTGACGGCGTTGGCCTTGCCGTTGAACCCGTAGGAGTTCGTCTCGGTCGTGTAGGAGAACCGCATCTCGTTGCCGTTGCGGTCGACCACGCGGCTCAGGTTCCACCGGTACGCCTGCGTGCACGAGGACGCGTCGAACGAAGCGCCGTGGCACGGCTCGCCGGAGTCGTCGCCGAACACCGGCACCGTCCAGGTCGACCCCGCGTCCGTCCCGAAGAAGTACTGCGTCCCGTCGACGGTCGTGATCTTCCACGACTCGCCGTCGTTGTCACCGTTGCCCGCGCCGGTGGACCGCTCGATCCGCGACCCGTCGTCGGAGCGCGACCGCCACTTCCCGGTCACGTCGTCCCGGATCAGCATCCCGCCCGCGCCGCCGTAGGACGCCGTGGCGTTGTCGCTGCGCCAGCACAGGTCGCCCACCTGCGGCGGCTTCACGTCGCCCTCGGTGTCCGCCGAGCACCCCCCGTAGGTGCGCTCGACGAACCCCGAGGACAACGCCCAGCCGTCGCCGACCCACGACGGCTGGTTGTTGGTCACCGTCGTCCGGCCGTCCACCGCGGACGACCGGTACGACAGCGCGAGGCTCGGCGTCAACCCGCCCGCCGCCGGTGGCACCCGCAACGGGTACGACCAGGTGAAGTCGCCGGTGTGCGGCGACACCGCCCAGCTCGCCGACGGCGAGAGCGACGTCGCCGTCGCCGTGCCCGCGCCCTCCTGCGCGGGCTTGGCGGGCTGGTTGCCCGACAGCGCCCGCGCCGACGCCTGGTCGGACTCGACGGTCCGCCAGGACGGGCTGGTCACCGGCGCGGACGGGACGCTGTCGAGCGGTGTCGACGGCTCCCCGGCCCACGCCGCGGGTGCGGCGACGGCCATGAGCACGGACGCCGCGAGCTGCGCGGCCACCGCGAGGGTCAGGCCACGTCTGGTTCTCCTGCGCACAACAACTCCCCCATGGTTTTCAGCTGGTGAGCACGTAGCCCAGCGAGCCGCGGACGGTCTGGCCCTCGCAGGCGGGTTCCTTCGAGACGAACAGCTCCGCGCGGGTGTTCGTCGCGCACTGGAACACCTGGGCGCTCGGCCGTCCGGCGGGCGGCTGGGTCCAGAGGAAGCCGACCCTGGTCTCGACGGTCTTGCCCGCGCACGCCACGTCCGTCGACAGGAACCGGTCCGATCCGTCCACACAGGACTGCAAGGGCTGCGTCCCCGCCTCGTTCGTGCGCGCCACCAGGCCGAGCGTGCCCTCGAACCGGTAGCCCTGCGGAGGTCCGGCCGCGTCCGCCGAGTGCTCGCCCGTCCTCGGCAGGACGTACCGGACCAGCGGCGCGTACGCCGGGACGTACCCGAGCAGGCCGTCCACCGCCTGGCCCTCGCACGTCGTGGAGTTCGAGTCGAACCTCTGGCCGTTGACCGCGCACCGGTAGAGCGGCATCGTCGTCACCCCGGCGGGCTGGTCGACGTAGCTCGCGCCCAGCTCGCCCAGCCTCGTCGCGCCCTCGCACGCCGGGTCGACCGACGTGAACGCGTCGACGTCGTCGCGCAGGCAGCCGAACATCGGGCGCGTCCCGGCGGTGCCCACCGGCAGGAGCCCGCCCAACGGGGTCTCGAACCGGTACCCGGCCGGGATCGCGGTGAACCGGTCCCAGATCCCGCTGGTGGCCGCCACGGTCCGGTGGTCGCCGGGGGCGACGAACCTGCCGAGCTGACCACCCGCGGGCGTCGCCCACCCGGCGCGGGCGCGGATCTCGTCGTCGGGCACCACGCCCTCGTCGGTGTACACCTCGTCGATCGCGCCGGTGAAGAACCCGGCGGGCACGCCGTTCTCCTTGTCCCGGCCGATGGTGAAGCCACCCCACGCCGTCCACAGCAGCACGTTGTCCTTCGTGCCGACGAGCTCCCCGTTGACGTACAGCCGGAGCTGGCGCGCCGGGTAGTCGTAGACGCCGGTCAGGTGCGTCCAGGCGCCGAGCGTCGGCGCCGCCAGGGAGTTCGCGTACACCAGCGGGCGGTTGTCGGCGTCGGCGTCGTCGGAGACCGGGGCGCCGAAGATCCACCGGCCGACCTCGGGGCGGTACTGGAGCACCAACCCGCTGTGCCGCGCGCCGTCCTGGCCGAGGACCGTCGCCACCCGGTCACCGCGGTGCAGCTTCGCCCACGCGGCCACGGTGAAGCTGTCCCGCATGACGACCCCGACGTTCCCGGCGGTGGCCGCGGACGCGCCGTCGAGCAGCAGCGCCTTGCCCGCCTGGCCCGCCGGGTAGGTCGCGACGCCGCTCAGCGTGGTCGTGTTGCCGATCCACGACGAGTCCGTCAGCGTGCCGTCGTCGAAGCGCCACGTCCCGCGCGCCGCGGGCGGGACGTCGTCGTGGACCTTCTGGACCTCGGCGTCCGACAGCGCCTTGCCGTACGCGCGGACGTCGTCGACACCGCCCTTGAAGAAGCAGGCGCTCGCGCCGTCGCGGCGGCACCGGCCGATGGCGAACCTCCCGTTCGCCGCGGGCACGGTGACACCGGACACCGACCCGGAGAGCCCGCCGTTGACGTAGAGCTTCAGCCTGCCCAGCGGCTGGTCGTAGACGAGCGCCAGGTGCGCCCAGCCGTCGACGTACCCGGCCTCGGTGGACAGCACGTACTTCTGCTCGCCGCCCACCGGGACCGCGGCGGCCCACTTCTTCGCGGCCTGGTCGTACCGGACCTGGAACGAGCTGAACTGGTCCCCGTCCTGGCCGAACACCGTGGTGTCGCGGGTGTTGTCGAGGTTGTAGACCCACGCCGAGACCGAGAAGCTCCTGGCCGTGTCGACGACCGGACCGGACGTCTCCGCGGCGCCGGTCGCGCCGTCGAACCAGCCGGTCGTCGCGGCGCGGCCGGTGTGCCAGCCCGCGCCCGAGGTCAGCGTGGCGGTCTTGCCGCGCCCGCTGGCGTCAGCCGTCGAGGAGCCGGTGTTCTCGTCGAACTTCCAGCGCCCGGCATCGGCCACCGGGAGCTGCGCCTGCGCCGCCGTCGGGTAGGACCGGTGCAGCGCGGACACCCGGTCGGCGGTCAGCGCGCCGCTGTAGAGCCGCACGTCGTCGATCCCGCCGTGCCAGTAGCCGCCCCACTCGCCCGCCGTGCGCGCCCGGCCGAGTTGCAGCCCGCCGACGCCCTGCCACGGCCGCAGCAGCGTGCCGAACTCCTTGCGGACGCCGTCGACGTACAGCCAGATCGTCTTGCTCGGCGCGTCGTACACGCCCGCCAGGTGCACCCAGTGGTTCAGCTCGCCGTCCCGGACCTCCAGCGCGGCCTTGGTCACCGAGCCGCCCTCCTCCGGCACCTCGAAGATCCAGTTGCCGTTGTGGCCGTTGTCGTCGACGACGTGCCCGAGCCGGAACTTGCTCGTGCCGTTGCCGCCGTCCAACGACACCGCGCTGAGGAAGCACTTCGGCGTCG
Source organism: Umezawaea sp. NPDC059074 (assembly GCF_042738955.1). NCBI lineage: Bacteria > Bacillati > Actinomycetota > Actinomycetes > Pseudonocardiales > Pseudonocardiaceae > Umezawaea > Umezawaea sp. NPDC059074. The sequence goes on along the minus strand of NZ_JBHYHC010000001.1, from coordinate 31,870 downwards.
TGTCGAGGTCGCACGGGTTGTCCTTGAGGTTCACCCACGCGGACACCGTGAAGCTGGTGTCGGTGCGCACGTCCACCCCCGACGTCGCGGCGTAGGCGCCGCCGCCGGGCAGGTCGAGCGCGTTGCCGAGCCGTCCGGGGGCGAACGTCGCGCCCGCGCCGAGCGTCGCGGGCCTCGCCCCGACGGCGTCGCCGCCGAGCGTGCCCCTGCCCTCGTCGAACGTCCAGTTGTGCCCGAGGCTGACGTCGCGCCCGGCCATCGTCTGGACCTCCCCCGCGAGCAGCGCGCGGCTGTAGAGCGAGACGTCGTCGATGGCGCCGGTGAACTTCTCGGTGTTCGGGTCGTCGGCCCACAGCGACCGGCCGAACTGGACGCCGCCGGTGGCGTCGAACCCGCCGGTGTGCGCGGCCGAGGCGGCGAGCACGCCGTTGACGTACAGCTCGATCCGCCCGCGGTCCTTGCTGTACACGCCGACCAGGTGCGTCCACACGCCCGGCTGCGCGACCGGCCCGGCGGCCTCGTCACCGGTGCCCGGCTGGTCGCTGTTCATCGCCGTGAAGGCCCAGCGCCCGTCGGCGAGCGAGCGCAGGTCGAACCCGGCCACGTGCTGCCCGCTCTGCGACACCACCGCCGCCCGCGCGCCGGTCCTGTCCAGCCGCGCCCACGCCGTGACGGAGAAGCTGCGGTCGGTGCGCACCACCGGCGCGGCCGTCGAGGCGTAGCCGGAACCGTTGAGCCGCAGGGCGAGGTCGTTCGGGTCGGGCTGGTTCGTCTGCCCGGCCGCCCAGTCCGCGCCCGGCGCGATCGTGCCGGGGAACCTCCCGTTCCGCTCGGCGGCGTCGCCGTCGAACCTCCACGTCGCCGCGGTCACCCCGGCTCCGGTGACCAGCACGCGGACCTCGTCCGGCGAGATCGCCCTGCTGTACACGCGGACGTCGTCGACCGTGCCGGGCAGCCGCTGGCGCGTCACGCCGGGAACCAGCGACTGGCCGATCCGGAACGCGCGCGCGGCCCGCCACGGCGTGACCCGCGTGGTCTCCCCGATCTGCTCGCCGTCGACGTACAGCCGGATCTTGCCCGCGGTCGCGTCGTACGTGCCGGCCAAGTGGTACCACTGGCCGCGCACCGGCTGGAAGCTCGTGGTCACCCAGTCGTAGCCCCCCGTGTCGCCGTCCACGCGCGGCAGCACGAAGACCCAGCGCTTGTTCTGGTACTGCAAGCAGAACGCGCAGATCCGCTCGCCGTCCTGGCTGAGCACCGTGTACGTGCCGGTCTCGTCGACGTCGGCGTCGAGGCGGACGTGCGCGGCGACCGAGAAGCTCTGGTCGCTGCGGACCATCGGACCGGGGGTCGAGGCGCCGCCGGTGACGCCGTCGAGGCGCAGCCCGCGACCGACCGCGCCGTCGGACACGAACGACGCGCCGCCCTCCAGCACCACGTCCGTGCCGCCCTCGACCGCGTTGCGGGCGGTCGTGCCCTTGTCGTCGTCGAACTTCCAGTGCGCGACCTGGACGTTGCCCGCGCTGACCAGGCCCACGACCTCGCTCGCCGACAGCGGGCGGTCGAAGACCTGCACCTCGTCGATCGCACCGGTCCACTGGTCGACGAGCTTGCCGTCCCAGAGGGTCCGGCCGATCCTGACCGGCCCGCCCGCGTTGCCCGTGGTCGGCGGGGCGGGGGCGGTCCCGGCGAGCCTGCCGTCGACGAAGAGCCGGATCTCACCGGCGTCCGGGTCGTACACGCCCGCCAGGTGCGTCCAGGTGTTCAGCTGCGGCACGCCGGGCGCCGACGCCGCCATCGCGACGCTCGTGAACGAGTCGGTCGACGCGGGCTTCCCGAACACCCAGCGCGGCGTGCTGCCGTCGTCCTCGGCCCGGTACCACAGGGTGAAACCGGGGAACTTCAGGCCGTCCTGGCTCACCACCGCCCGTGGGCCGGTGCCGCGCTGGAGGTTGACCCACGCCGACGCGGTGAACCCGGCCGCGTTGCGGATCGCGTTCGGCGCGGTCACGTCGTCGTCGACGCCGTCGAGCTTGACGGCCGAGCCGACCGCGCCGCCCGCCTGGATCGTCGCGCCGTTGTTCAGCGTGCCGTGCCGGTCGCCGAGGAACGCGGTGTCCTGCGCGTTGCCGTCGAACGACCACTGCGCCAGCGGGCCGTTGCCCGCGCGGACGTAGAACCGGTACTCGCGCACCGGGCTCGGGTGGTTCGCCCGGTCGTGGCTGCGCACGTAGAGCGTGTGCGGGCCGTCGCCCTCCACATCCACCTTCACGGTCGCGCCGCCACCGAGGGCGTCGGCGTCCACCGTGAAGGTCGACTGCTCCGACCAGCCGTACGTGTAGTGGTCGACGTCGCCGACGCCGTTGCTGCCGAAGGTGAAGGTGCCCGGCACGTCGCTGCCGCCGTGCCAGCGGTTGTCCTCCGGGTACAGGTCGGACGACACGGTCGGCGGCTTGTCCACGGGCGTGCGGTCGACGACGAACTGGGCGCCGTCGGCTTGCGCGCTGGAGGTCACGCCGTCCGAGGCGTGCACCCACCAGCCGATCCGCTGGCCGTCCTTGTCCCCCAGGCCGATCTGCGCGGTGTGCACCGCGCCGGACGCCTGCTGGGACCCGTTCCACGACGCGATCTCGGTGCCGTTCGCCGAGACCCGCCACTGCGGGTAGAGCGGGTCGCCGTCCGGGTCGGAGAGCTGCGCGCTCAGCGTCATGGTGTCCTGGCCGACGTAGGACAGGCCTCCGCAGAACTTGCACGGCGTGGTCAGCGCCGGGTCGGTGGCGAGCCCGCCGGGCACGTACGGCGTGCGGTTCCAGGTGACCTTCAGGACGGTCTGCGCCGGGTCGTACTTGCGCCACGCGTACTGGTCGGTCGAGCTCTTCGCCGCCAGGAACAGCGGGGTGTGCCCCCCGGCGTCGATCAGGTCGACCGGGATGTCCCACCCCACCTCCTTCCAGCCCGTGCCGCAGGTCCCGCTGTGCACGCCGGGCACCGACCTGGTGCGGTTCCAGCCGCCGCCCGGCCGGTTGTTCCAGGTCATGCCGTTCCAGATCCCGCCGTTGGCGCGGTAGACGACCTGTTCCCGGTCGGAGCAGTCGGGGCTGGAGATGGCGACCGTGGTGAACGTGGCGCCGAGCAGCGTCTTCCCGGCCAGGCCCGAGGTGTCGTACTGGAAGTAGGCCTGTCCCTCCCCGATCCCGCTGCACCAGCTGCCGTCCGGAGGCAGGTCCTTCGGGCACTGCCCGACCTGCGCGTTGCCGTCGCCGCTGGTCCACCAGTACGAGCTGTTCGGGTGGCCGGACAGCACGTTCGCCCAACCCCACTTCTGGATCGTGGTGAGCGTCGGGTCCACCGTCACCGGAAACTTCACCTCGGGGTCGGCGAGGAACCCCGCGTCCGGTGCCAGCACCACCGCGCCGTCGACGACGGACACCCCGACCCGCGCGGTGCGCCCGGCCGCGTCCCACATCGTCGACGGCGGCGCGCCGAACACCTCGGCCCCTCCGGCGTCGACGGCGCGCAGCGCGCCCTCCCCGTCTGCGGTCAGCGTGAGGCCGTCGGCCTTCACCGCCAGTCGGACCTCCTGGAGCGCGGGGTTGCGCGCGGCCTCCGCGTCGCGCACCACGAGGTGCTGGCGGAAGCCGTCCCGTTCGGCGATCATCACCAGGTCCACGCCGGGGAGGACGCCCCGGTAGGTGGCCCGCGAGCCGGACAGCTCGGGTTCGGGCAGCGTGCCGGGCCAGGACAGCGCCAGCGACTTCCCGTCCCTCCGCAGGGTCGCGAGCGCGGCGTCACCGCCGGGGGACAGGGTCAGGTCGCCGTCGGCGGCCTCGGGCGCGACCACGCCGTCGGACCGCTTGCCGAGGTTCGTGTCGACACCGACCCACTCGCCGTCCTTCCGCACCCGAACGGGCACCGCGGTCAGCTCGGCCGTGAGCGTGCCACCGGGGTTGGCGTACACCGCACGGGTCTGGGTCCGCTCGTCGGCGACCTCCACCCGAGTGCCCTGCGATCGGGCGGCCACCATGGCCGCGGGCGCGTTCGCCGCCTCGGCGACCGGCGCGGGCGGCGGCGCCGCCACCTGAACGCTGCCCGTGAGCAGCGTCAGCATCGAACCCATCAGCGCGATGACCGCACCGGCCACCACCACACGACGCAGACGCACCGTGATTCCTCCCCCGCGGTCCCCAGTGGACAGACAGGCGGAATCATGCGGAACGGCGGCATCAAACGGGCATCAAACCGACATCAGGCCCCACCGCTCCTAGGGCATGGAGTCCAGCAGACGGGCCAGTTCCAGGCGGGAGGACACGTGCAGCTTGCCGAAGACCCGTGACAGGTAGACCTCGACGGTCCGAGGGCTGTAGTGCAGGGCGGCGGCGATGTCGCGGTTGCGCATCCCCTGCTGCACCAGCCGGGCGACGGTGGCCTCGGCCTCGGTGAGCAGCCCCGGCGCCTTCGCCCGCGCCCTCGGCACCGGCGCGCCCACCTCCCGCAGCCGCGCCCCCGCCTGCCTGCGCAGACCGTGGACGCCGAGCCGCTGGAACGTCGTGTACGCCTCGCCCAGCTCGGCCCTCGCGCCGTCGTCGACCTGCCCGAGCGCGAGCTGGGCGCGGGCCTTCTCGAACTCCAGCCCGCCCGTCCCGGCCTCGGTGACGGCGCTGCGCAGCAGGTCCGCGTCCCGTTCGAGCAGGCCGGTGACCCGCAGGAACGTGGTCCGCGTCCACGGTGCGCCGCGCAGCTCGGACACCTCGCGGAAGTGGTCCTCCACGCGGCGGGCGTGGTCGGCGTCGCCGTGCGCCAGGTCGATCTCGATCATCCGGCCGAGCAGCACGGAGCTGTAGGCGGCCTTGCCCAGCGCGTCCACGGCCGTCGTGACCACGTGCCGCGCGCCCTCCACGTCGCCGCGCGCGGCCAGGTACCCGGCGAGCGCCATCGCGTAGAGCCGGGACATCGTGGGGCTGACCGGCGGCGCGACGGCGGCGAGCCGGGCGCCGATGTCCAGCTCGCCGCGCCACGTCCGGATCTCCAGCTCGATCGCCCGCACGCCCTCCAGCAGCATCAGCTCCTGCCGGGTGCCGAGTTCCGCCGTGGCCCGCCCGAGCCGGTCGAGGCACGCGTCCCACCGGCCGCCGAGCCAGTCCAGCGCGACCCGCGTGACCTGGAGCTCCCCGAGGAACGCCGTCCCGCTGCTCAACCGCTCGGCCCGCCGCAGCCGCCAGGTGGCGTCGTGCACCAGCCCGGACAGCGCCGCCGTCGACGCGCACACCGCGAGCGCCTGGAGTTCCAGACCGGGCTGGCCGTCGCTCGACCTCAGCGCGCGGTTGGCGTACTCCACCGTCTTCTCGTGCCGGAACAGCATGGACGCGACCATCGCCAGCTGCTCGAACACCACCACGCCCTCGGCGGGCGCGAACGCGGGCAGCGCCTCGATCCGCTCGCTCTCGGCCGACGCGTCGTCGTAGCGGCCGGTGAACACGAGCAGCAGCGCCCGTTGCGCGAGCAGCGCGGGCGGCACCTCGCCCGCGCGGATCTCGTCGTCGGCGAGCCGCAGCGCGTCGTCCACCCGTCCCACCGCGAACAGGCTCGTGAGCACGGCCGTGGCGACCCGGTCGCGGTCCGGCCCGCGCGGCAGCTCGGCGAGCGCGGCCAGTCCCGGCTCGATCGCCGCCGCGGGCCGGGACGCCCGCGCGAGCACGCGGCAGCGCAACGCCAGCAGTTCGGCGTGCCGGGGCGATCCGGCGGGCACGAGCGGCAACGCCCGCGCGCACAGCGAGGCCGCGGTCTCCGGCGCGGTCGTGCGAGCCAGGGCGGCTGCCTCGGCGAGGACCCGCACGGCCGTCTCGTCACCGGGCACGGCGGACTCGCCGAGGTGCCACGCGAGCCGCATGAGGTCGACCGGCAGGCCCCTCGCGCGGTCGTCCGACAGGTGCTCGCCGACCAGGCGGTGCAGCTGCCGCCGTTGCGCGGGACCGATCTCCTGGTACAGCGCGTCCGCGACGATCGCGTGCGAGAACCGGTAGCCGCGGTCGTCGTCGCGCACCACGACGTGCGCGCGCAGCAGGTCGTCGAACGCCGTCGCCACCGTGGCCTCCGGCAGCGACGCCACGCGGGCCAGCAGCCCGATCTGGTCCAGCCGCACCCGCCGCAGGACCGCCACCGCCCGTGCCACGGCGCGGGCGTCCGGCTCCAGCGGCGCGACCCGGCGCAGCACGGCGTCGGCGCGGGTGAGCCGGATGTCCTCCGGCATCACGGCCAGCCGCGCCCGGTCGCCGTCGACCGCGACGAAGTCCAACTCCCGCAACGACCTCGCGATCTCCGTGGCGAAGAACGGGTTCCCGTCCGCGCGCCGCCGGACCTCCCGCGCGAGCGCCTCGTCGACCCGCGAGTCGAGCACGGCCTCCACGACGTGGCCGATGGCGTCGTCCGACAGCGGCGCGAGCGCGATCCGGCACACCTCGGTGTGCCGCTCCACCCGGTCCGCGAAGTCGGAGCGGTCGTGGGTGCGGGCGGCGGCGATCAGCGCGAGCGGCGCGGCGGAGAGCCGCCGCAGCACCACGGCCAGCAACGCCAACGAGTCGTCGTCCACGTGGTCCAGGTCGTCCAGCACCAGCACGACCGGCCCGGCCGCGGACAACCCGGCCAGCAGCCGCGCCACCAGTTCGCACGACCGCCCGAACGTGCTCGGCTCGGTCAGGTCCATCGCCGCGAGCGCCGCCCGCCGCACCTCGTCCAACTCTGCGGGCAGCTCACCGGAGGAGCGCAACGCGCTGGTCAACGCGGCGTACGGGATCCGCCGCCCCAGGTCCTCCTCCTCGGCGACGAGCACCAGCCGTCCACCGTCGCGCAACCGCCGCACGGCCTCGCCGAGCAGGCTCGACTTGCCGATCCCGGCCTCGCCGGACACCAGCACGCCGACCACGCCGCCGGCCGACACCCGTCCGACGGCGTCGAGCAGCACACCGAGTTCAGGCTCCCGACCCACGATGGACGGCAACGCGAAACCCCTTCCCCGCGGCGCTGACGGGCACTTCCACCCTACGGGCACCTACCATGGGCGCGAGGCGGTGAGGCCGGTGATCGAAGTCGTGCGCAGCGGACGCGTGGACGCGTCCCCGGAACGCGTGTGGCACCTCGTGTCGCGAACCGAGCGGGCCCCGGAATGGCTCAGCTTCGCGGAAAGCGCCGAGGTCATCTCGGGCAGCGGGTGCGGCCAGCGGCGCAGGCTGTACAGCCGGTGGGGCAAGCGCCGGTCCGAGGTCGACCAGGAGGTCATCGAGTACCGCAGGCCGCTCGTGGTGGCGTGGCGGCACATCGCCGAACGCCTGGACGGCAGGCCAGCCCCGAGGTTCGCCGAGACCACCGAGTTCCGCGTCGAACTGGAACCCGCGGGCGAGGGCACCCTGGTCCGGCTGCGATCACTGCAACAACCCGCGTCACCGGTGCGCGGGCTGCTGATCAAGCTGTTCGGCAGCAAGGAGATCGCCCAGGGCATGGAACGCTCACTGGTGCGACTCGCGGACGTGCTGCGGTAGATTTCTTGACCACCGGTCTCGACCGGCTCCCAGGTGATCCTTTGGCGTGAAAACCCGCTCTGACCACTGTCTTTTCTCTCGCCGGTCGCTAACTTCGATGACATGGACGAAGACCACCGACCGCGCCCGACCACCGCGCGGACCAGGGAACTGGGGCACGAGCTACTTCTCGCTCGCAAGCGCGCGAAGCTCAAGGCGACCACGGTCGCCGAGGAATTGGGGTGGTCGCCCGGCAAACTCAGCAAGCTGGAGCACGGGTGGCGCAGCACCAGCGACTGGGACTACGGCACCCTGCTGGGCAAACTCGGGGTCGACCCGGCGACCAGGGACCGCATCCACCGGATCGCGTCCGAGCAGGACATCGGCCACTTCCTCCGGGTGCACAACGGTCTGCTGTCGGACAACCTGCTGTGCCTGATGATCCACGAGCGCGCGGCACTGACCATGTGCGTGTACGAGACAACCCTCATCCCAGGGCTGCTCCAGACCCAGGCCTATGCGAGAGCGGTCATCAACCCCGACGGGATCTACCTGCCGGATGAACACGACTTCAAGGTCGCTGCACGGTTGGAGCGCCAGTCAGTCCTCAGCGGCCCCAGATCGCCCGAGGCCACCTTCTACATCCACGAAGCCGCCTTGCGCGCAGTGATCGGCGAGCACCAGGTCATGCACGACCAGATGATGCGGCTCGCCTTCATGTGCGAGTGGGGCCGCTTGACCATCCGGGTGATCCCTGCGGGCAGAGGCCATTCGGCCCTGATGCACTCCTCGAACCTGATGACCTTCACCAAGTCGATGAAGCCGGTCGCCTACAGCGAGACCGACGTCGCCACGGTCTTCACCGAAGACCAGAAGTCGATAGAGGTCCACCAGCGCAAACAGATGGCACTCGCAGAACTGGCCCTGGATGCGGAACAATCGCGGTCGGTGTTCGCCTACTGGGCGGATGTGTACGACTGTCGAGAGGACCGCGATGTCGAAGGGCCTGACCTGGCGCAAGAGCAGCTACAGCGGCGAAGGCGAGAGTAGCTGCGTCGAAGTCGCTTTCCCAGGCCGAGCCGTGGCCGTGCGGGACTCCAAGAACGCGGGCGGGCCGGTGCTTGCGTTCCCCGTGGTCCAGTGGGCCGAATTCCTCCAGACCTACGCCACGACGCCGTAGACCGACCGCAGCCAGATCAGGGTCAGGGCGTCGACCAGTTTGCGGTCCCTTACCGGGGAGCGGCGGGACAGCGACTGGGTGAAGCAGGCCTGTTCGTTCATGTTCTCCAGGACCGTCGCCAGCAGGCGCGCGTCCGGTGGGCCGGGCAGGGCCACGCCCGCCGCGCGTTCGCGTTCGATCTGCTCGGCGGCGGAGTCGATGAACCTGCGGGCGACGTCGGACCAGAACTCCTGCATGCGCGGGTTCACGTCGCGGGCGCGCATCGCGGCGCGCAGCACCGGGCCGTGGTGCCGCCACAGCGCGACGGTCGCGGTGAGGGCGCGGCGGATCGCGTCCTCCGGCGGTTCGCTGCCGCGCCGCAGCCACAGCGCCGCGCACTCGTGCAGTTCGACGGCCACCTGCTCCGACAACGCGTGCAGCACGGCTTCCCGCGACTCGAAGTGGAAGTAGAACGTGGACCGGGACACGCCCGCGCCCGCGGTCAGCTCGTCGACGGCGATCTCGTCGAGCGACCGGGATTCCAGCAGCCGCTCCGCGGTGTCGAGGATGGCCTGCGAGGTGAGGTCGCCCTTGCTGCGCTTGCGTCTGGACGCGACCTGCTGCACCGGTGTGCGTGGGGGCATGGCGGCCATCCTGGTCCACTCGTCCCGGCGCGGCAACGGTTTCACCAGCACGTTCGATTCAGAAGACCAATCACGACCAAAGGAGACGGACGGAGTGGAGGGTTCAGACGCGCGCGGGGGTTTTCGGTGCTGCCACGGTGAAGCGGATCGCCGTGGTGAGCACGAGGTCGCCTTCCGGTGAGCGCGCGGCCTCGATCTCGTCGAACGCGGCGGCGCGGGCGAGCGGCAGCGCCTCGGCGGGCACGCGGTCCAGCAGTTCGCGGCCACCGTTGGCCCACACCCACTCCAGCCAGTGCTCGGCGTCGCGGAACCGGGTCTCCAGCACGTCCTCGGTGATCTCCACGTGCTCGTACCCGTGGTCCACGAGGAACTCGCGGATCGTGGACTCGCCGCGGAACGGGCCGCGTTGCGCGCTCAGCTTCGGCGCGAACCGGGCTATCGCCGCGAGCGCGGCGGCGAACGAGCGGTCCGGTGCGGCGACGGTGCTGAACGCGACCCGCCCCTCGGGCCGCAGCAGGGTCGCGTAGTGCCGCAGCGCGGCGGCGGGGTCGGTGAGCTGGAAGATCATCAGGTTGGCCAGCACCACGTCGAACGAGCCGGGCTGGAAGTCGGGCTTGTCCGCCTCGTCGAGCCGGACGTCGGACCCGGCGGCGTGCCGGGCGCGCACCCGTGCCCCGGCGAGCTGGACCATGCCGGGCCGGTGGTCCACGCCCATCACGGACCCGCGCTCCCCCACCACGTCCAGCGCGGCGAGCAGCGTCGACCCCCGGCCGCAGCCGACCTCCAGCACGTGCTCGCCCTCGCGCAGGCCGGCGCGCTGCACCAGCACGGACCCCATGGCGAGGAAGCGGTCGATGGCGAACCGGTCGTGGCCGCGCGCCGACAGGTCGAACGCCTCGGCGATCGACGACTCCAGCTCCTCGGGCGGCCTCACGGGACCAATTGTCCCGCTCGTACGTTTCGGGCATGTTGCGCACGACCGCGGCCGAACGGGTACACAAGAGGGCGTGGATCCCCTCTGGGCACTGCGACAGGTCGCGTTCCGGCTCGAACGCGCGGGCGAACCCACCTACCGGGTGCGGGCGTTCCGCCGCGCCGCGGACGTCGTGGCGGGCCTGCCCGCGGGCGAACTGGACCGCCGGGTCGCCGCGGGCACGTTGACGGACCTCCCCGGCATCGGCAAGGCCACGGCGGGCGTGATCGTCGACGCCGTGGAGGGCCGCGAACCCGCGTACCTGGACAAGGTGAACGCGCCCACGCCCGTGACCGGCGGCCACGAGCTGCACGCGGCGTTGAAGGGCGACTGCCACACCCACTCCGACTGGTCGGACGGCGGCAGCCCGATCCGCGAGATGGCCGAGGCCGCCCGCGACCTCGGGCACGAGTGGGTGGCGCTGACCGACCACTCCCCCAGGCTGACCGTCGCGCACGGCCTGACCGCCGACCGGCTGCGCAAGCAGCTGGAGGTCGTGGCCGAGCTGAACGTCGAACTGGCCCCGTTCCTGATCCTCACGGGCATCGAGGTCGACATCCTCGACGACGGCTCCCTCGACCAGACCGACGAGCTGCTGTCCCGCGTGGACGTCGTCGTGGCCAGCGTCCACTCCAAGCTCCGCATGGCCAGGCAGGAGATGACCGAACGCCTGCTCACGGCCGTGGCGAACCCGCACGTCACCGTCCTGGGCCACTGCACCGGCCGACTCGTCGTCGGCAAGGGCAGGCCCGAATCCACGTTCGACGCCGAGGCCGTCTTCCAGGCCTGCCAGGCCAACAACACCGCGGTCGAGATCAACTCCCGCCCCGAACGCCGCGACCCACCCACCCGCCTCCTGACCCTGGCCCGCGACCTGGGCTGCGACTTCGCGATCGACAGCGACGCCCACGCCCCCGGCCAACTCGACTGGCTGGTCTACGGCTGCGAACGCGCCGAAGCCAACGCCATCACCGCCGACCGCGTGATCAACACCCGCTCGGCAGCCGACCTGCTAGCCCGCTAGGTCGTGTTGGTCGCCAATATGGACACCGAACGAGACGGTCGGGCCAATCATCGCGCGACACGGACCCAAAGGTGCGTTCCCAACCTGCTATCGGACTGCCCGCCCAGCACACCTCCTATTGCGCATAAATGCGGATTCAATCCTTGACTTTCATCCGTCGTCATACCGTCGGACCTCCTGAAACTTCTCGCAATCCATTCACCATGCCGGGGACCTCAGCTTGACAGCGACCCTCCTCGGGCTCACGCTTCATCGAACAAGTCGCGCGTTGGTCTCTCCGTGGAGGCAAGTCGTGCCCGACGCGAACAACACCCGGTACAACCCGGCTGGCGCCGCGAGTCGATACCTCGTCTACCTTCTCAAAAATCCCCCTTATCGCGCCACCTGGGAAACAATCGCCCATCAGCGAAATCTCACTACTCACCGCGGCGAGCTGCACCAGGAAGCCATTCGTGCGACCTACGTCGACCACCTCGAACGCCAGGGAATCCTCACCGAGACAGAACGGCAGATCCACCGGTCCGAGCGGTATCTCACCGGAAAGCAGAAACCCCGACTTTTCAAGGACAAGGTGAACCGAGCGCTCGCGGGCTCGGTGCTCACCAAAACCACCCTGGACGAGTTCATCTCGGCTTTCCACATTTCGGCACTTCACGCCGAGCAGCTCCTGATGATCCTCGACGGCGCCGACGACCCGCTGTTGGTCATCGGCGACGTCGCCAGACCGGACCACCTACCGCCCCCACACCACGAGACGCTGCTGCTGGTGGAAGAACACCACCTGGGCAGCAACGGAACGCCGACGTGCCACGTGAGCGAACAGCGGATCCGTGCTCTGAAGGACGACCTCACCCACTTCCCTTACCGGTTCGACACCGACCAGATCAGTGTCAACGTCATCCGGGGAGGGACCGCGGGTGAGGTGACCAAGGTGGGGGACGGGATCTGGGAAGCTCCGATCGTCTTCGCCAGGCCACTGCGCTTCGGCGAGCTGGCCAAATTCAAGTTCTCCAGCAGGTTCCGGTACACGAGTCCTCCGCAGACCGATTTCCGCAGAGCCGTCACAGGGCGAATTGAAAGCGTGGACATCCATGTGAAGTTCCACCGCAAGCGAATCCCTTCACAGGTGTGGTGGACACAGTGGGAACACTACCGGGACGGTAGCAACATAATTCGAGAAGAACCCGTCGAGCTGACCGACGAACTGACCGTGGACCGCTACCTGAAGTACGTGGAACGAGCTGTCGTCGGATTCCGGTGGGTCTGGTGAAGGCCGCCGACGGCCGGTGAACGCCGACGACGGACTTCATGCGACAACCGTGCGACAAACCGCACATACCGTTGCCCTGTACCGCCGAACGCGGTGAGCAAGTACCCGAACAGAGCATCGAAGCCGCCGAAGGACGCACGTTGACCCAGCAAGAAGAAAACCTCGACCAGACCACCGCTCCCCTCCGCGACGCGTTGGAAGAACGATCGTTCGTTGCGACGATCAAGGGTTTGGCCGTGAACAAGAAGATCCTCGTTCTCACGGCGATCGGGACCACCGTCGCCGTCATAACCCTTGCCGTCTCCTGCAGCCCGTCTCCCCCTCCTGATCCGGGAGTGCACCAGAGCGGCACTGGGAACGTCGTCATCCAGGGCAACAGCGGCTGTGGTCAGGTGACCGACAACGGCAGTTGCGTCGTCCAGCTCCAGGAACTCGTGAGCCAAGCCGACAAGGCGGGCGATGACGAGAAGTCCTTCAAGGAGGCGCTGGCCGCCAGGTCGACAACGGCTCCCACGGGTTCCGGCCCTTGGCCCTTCGTCGTGGTCGACACGGTGATCGACGGGAAGAACTACGGCCTGTACGCGAGAACGACCAACCGCGTTCAGGCCGAACGACAGGGAACAGCCGCGAACCACAACATCATCTGGGCCGACTGCGAAGCCACCAGTGACTACACACCTACCGACGTCACCGGCGACAACAACGTCGGTCCGAGGTGGCTGCGAGTCCGTTGGAACCCGGTAGGGCCGATGGACCGCTCCGTCTCGGAGCCGACCGCGACGAAGTACGCCTGGATGTACCGAGGAGCGGCGGTGCCGTTGGAGCACAACGGCGAAATCCCCGCTTGTGTCTGAGCGAACACCCGGCTAACCGTCGAAATCGACCGGCCTGGGTCCGACAAGACCCAGGCCGGTCGACCACGTGCTTCGGAAATCATCAGGGCCTGAGTTCCACCCGGACCCGCACCTCCGACAACCCCGCGCGCGGCCACGAGACCAGCAGGTCCAGCGGACCGTCCGGGCGGGGCAGGACGTACTCCGCCCGGCCCGCGAGGCCCGAGGAGGACAGGTAGGGCGTGTGCGGCGTGACGGCGGCCGAGCCGACGACCACGGCAACAGCCGCGACCCCTTCGCGAGGTCGTGTGGGCCAGGTCGTGTCGATCCGGTCCTTGGTGAGGCTGTGCACCTCCAACGCCAGCAACGCCCCCACGGCCGTCACGCGGGCCAACACCACCACCGCCCGGTCCGACCCGTGCAGCACCACGGGCGACGCGACGGCAACACCGGTCTCGACGTCCACCAGGTCGAGGACGGGCTCGGCGTCCCGCCGCTCGAACTCCCCGACCACGGGCGTCCCACTCCCCGCCGTCCACACCGGCACGTCGTCCCGCTCGACCGCCGCCCGCTCCGGCAACGCCACGGCGACCACCGTCTCGGCAAGCCCGACCCGCGGCCACGCCACCACCCACGACACCTCGCCGAACAACGGCGGCAACGCGAACACGGCCCGGAAGTGGTCGTTGGGGAACTGGTACAGCCAGGTCTCCCCGAGCACCGGCACGACCCACCGCACCCGCCCCTCGTCGACCCACCCGAACCGCAGGTCGATCCCCCCGTCGTACACCAGCCGCCGCGGCTCCCCGACGGCCCGACCCGGTCCCCCGGCACCCGCGAGATCAGCTCGACCTCCACCCCGCCCGACCGGGACACCGCCCGCACCACCCCGACGGTCACGTCCGCCCGGTCCACCAGCAGCCCACCCTGGTGGGCGAGCACCCCCACGGTCTCCATCAGGGCACGTCCACTCGGACCCGCACCTCCGACAAACCCACCACCGGCCACGAGACCAGCAGGTCCAGCGGACCGTCCGGACGGGGCACGAAGTGTTCGGCGTAGCTGCTGAAACCGGGCGTCTTCACGAACACCACTCCTCCGCACGGACGCAGCCACCGCGCGGTGGAGCCGCTGATCACGGCCACCACCGCGAGATCCCCGTAGTGGTCGAAGCCGCGGGTGCCGTCCGGCGAGGCGAGGTCCAGTGCGCGCACGGCGGCCTCCGCCGCGCCCCTGGCGAAGGTGTGCACCTCCAGCGCCAGCAGCGCACCGACCGCCGTCACGCGGCTCAGCACCACGACCGCCTCGGCCGACCCGTGCAGCACCACCGGTGCCGCCACGACGGTGCCCGTCTCGATCAGCACCTCGTCGGGCAGCGGCTCGGCCAGGAGGCGGTCCCGCTCCTCGGTGTCCGGCAGGCCGATGCCCGGCGCCCAGAGCGGCGAGTCGTCGCGCTCCACCTCGGCCCGGCCGGGCAGCGGCAGCACGACCGGCGTCGTCGGGAACCCGATCTCCGGCCACGCCAGCACCAGCGTCACCTCGTCGAACAGCGGCGGCAGGACGTAGAGGTAGTGGAAGCGCCGGTACGACCACTCGGCGAGCGTCATCGACAGGCCGGAGCTCGCGTACTGCCACCGCACCCCGCCATCTCCGTCGAGCCACCCGAACCGCAGGGAGCGACCCCCTTCGTAGGGGGACAGCCGGTCCCGGTCCGGGTGCGGGAGGCTCGGGGGACCCGCCAGTTCTCGAGGCACCCGCGCGATCAGCTCGACCTGCAAGCCGTCCACCCGTGAGGTCATCCGCACCACCCCGACGGTCAACTCCCGCCGGTCCACCAGCAGCCCGCCCCGGTGCGCCACCACCCCCACGGTCTCCATCAGGGCACCTCCAATTCCACTCGGACCCGAACCTCGGACAGGCCTGCCACCGGCCACGAGACCAGCAGGTCCAGCGGGCCGTCCGGGCGGGGCAGGACGAAGTCGGTGGCGGCCGTGAAGTCGCCCGACCCGCCGCTGAGGGTCCCTCCCGACAGCCACAGCCTGCGCGCGGTGGAGCCGTGGACCACCGCGATGGCCAGGCCGTCCCAGTGGGCGGCGTCCGGCGGGTGCGCGGCGAAGGCGGCGACGTTCACGGCTTCCGCCGTCGCGCCCCTGGCGGCGGTGAGCACCGCTACCGACAGCAGCGGTCCGACGGCGGTCACGCGGGCGAGCGTCACGGTCGCCTCGGCGGAGCCGTGGAGCACCACCGGGGCCGCGACGACCGTGCCGGTCTCGACGGGCACCTCGTCGGGGATCTGCTCGGGGGACAGGTCCTCGACGGGCAGGCGTTCCCACTCGTCGACCACCGGCACGCCACCGCCCGGCGTCCAGAGCGGCGCGTCGTCGCGCTCGACCTCCGCCCGGCCGGGCAGCGGCAGCGCGACCACCGTCTCCGGGAACCCGATCTCCGGCCACGCCAGCACCAGCGACACCTCGTCGAACAGCGGCGGCAGCACGTGCAGGGAGCGGAAGCGCTTGCGCGGCCACCGGTAGTGCGTGGCGGACGCGGTGGTGGTCGGGTACTCCCACCGCGCCCGACCTCCCGCGTCGAGCCACCCGAGCCGCAGGTCGAGGCCCTCGTCGTAGGCGGGCAGGAGGTGGCGGGCCGCGCTCGGACCGCCCCACGAGTCGAGCCGGTCCACGGGCACGCGCGCGATCAGCTCGACCTCCAGGCCGTCCGACCTGGAGACCGCCCGCACCACCCCGACGGTCAGCTCCGGCCGGTCCACCAGCAGCCCGCCCCGGTGCGCGAGCACCCCCACCGTGTCCATCGGCCCAGCTTGCCCGCCACCCCCGCCCCGGCGCTGTCGCCCACCTGTGCGACACCGCTCCCCGAGATCGGCGGACGGCGAATCGACGCGCCGTCGAGGTGTGCCGACCAACCGGTCGACACGAACACCGAATACAGGCCGTTGACCTGGGATTTCTCCCCAGCGGACGACGCTTTTCCACCGGTGCGACCACACGACGGGAAACCGAAGTGCCGGAACGCGTCCCGACGCCGTCCTTTGTGGACTGGAGCGGTCCGATGTGTAGAGCGGCGGTTCACGGGTACTCCGGTGTCGACGGCAACCGAGATCCCCAGGGAGGTTCCTGTGACCACCATCGCGAAGTCGGTCGGCGTCCGGGTCCGGGAGAGCGTGCACCAAGGGCAAGATCGCTCCCCTCGGAACCCAGTGGCCGGAACCCCGCACGGCGGCGTCGTGAAGTACAACCGACTCGACGAGCGGACCGGCGGACAGCGCATGGCGTGATGGACTCGCAGGAGCAGGGCCCCGCCACCACCGCGGACTTCGACGTCCGGGTGCCCGCGGGGCCCGCTCACCTCCCCAGCATCAGGATCGTCACCGCGGGCATGGCGGAACGGGCCGGGTTCGACTCGGACATCGTCGCCGAACTCGTGTTGGCCGTCGACGAGGCGTGTTCGCTGCTCATCCGCCGTTCCACCGAAGGCGCGCGGCTGACCTGCCACTTCTCCGTGGCGCACCACGTGCTCCTGTTCCGCGCCCAGGTCTCCTCGCCCAGCACGTGGGTGCCGAAGACGACCTCGTTCTGCTGGCGCGTGATCAGCTCCCTGTCCGACTCCGCGTCGACGATGGTCGACGCCGACGGCGTGCTGCACATCGAACTGCGGCGGCGGGAGGCGGCGCTGCGATGATCATCCAGTACCCCACCATGGAACCGGTGTTCCGCGAGCTCGCCGAGACCGATCCCGGCAGGCCGAGGTTCCAGCAGCTGCGGGACCTCCTCGTGACCTCGCACCTGCCGGTCGCCGACCACATCGCCGACCGGTTCGCCGACCGCGGCGAGAACGCCGAGGACCTGCGCCAGGTCGCGGCCGTCGGGCTGATCCACGCCGTCGACCGCTTCGACGTCGAGCGCGGCATCGAGTTCCTGGCGTTCGCCGTGCCGACGATCACCGGCGAGATCCGCCGCTACTTCCGCGACCTGTGCTGGACCGTCCGCGTGCCGCGCAAGCTCAAGGAGCTGTGCCTCGCCATCGACGCCGCCCGCGTCGACCTCGGCGAGACCCTCGGCCGCGCCCCGACGCCGAGCCAGGTGGCGCGCTACCTCGGCGTGAGCGTCGAGGAGGTGTTCGAGGGCCTGCACGCGGCCAGCGCGTACCACCTGCTGTCGTTGGACGAGCTGCCCGACGAGGAGTTGGACGACCAGCTCCAGGAGGACGACCACGAGCTGGAGATCGCCGAACTCCACCACGCCCTCAACCCGATGCTGCGCGGCCTGCCCAAGCGCGAGCGGCGGATCGTGATCCTGCGGTTCTTCGAGGACAAGACGCAGACCGAGATCGCGGGCACGGTAGGCGTCTCGCAGATGCACGTGTCGCGACTGCTGGCCCAGTCGCTGGAGAGGTTGCGGAATCTGCTGGAAGAAGAGTGAGCACCGGGGCCCCACTGGTGGTAGGACTGGAACGTCCTCCGATTGGGGTGGTGGCCGTGGTGGCTCTCCGGTTGACCGCGCTGCCGTGGCCGCAACGCGCGGCTCTGGCGCTCAGCGTCCTGCTCGCCCTCTTCGGCCTGGCCGGTTTCGCCGTCACCGGCTTCGACGACTTCCTCGGCGCGGGGCCGGACTACGTCCTGGGCCTGCGCGTCAACCCGTTGCAGAACACCATCTACCTCGCGACCGGCGTCATCGGCCTGACGATGTGCTGGCGGGCGCGGTCGGCCCGCGTCTTCGGCGCGTTGATGGCGCCGGTGTACCTGGTCGTCTTCGCCATCGGCGCGCCGTCCGGCGAGGTCGCGGGCACCGGGCCGCTGAACGCCAACAGCGCCATGGGTTTCGTCCACCTGCTGATCGGCTTCGCCGCGGTCGTCATCGCCCAGGGCTGCGCGTGGACCGAGCAGGCCGCCCGCCACCGCCGCCGTCACCACGAAGCGTGAACAACGCTCGCACCGGGTACCTGGTGCGAGTCACGAGTCCACCGGAGGGAGCACGCCCATGGACACCGGCGACCTTCAGGCGTTGATCCGCACAACGGGCCCCTTCACCTCCGTGTACTACGACGCCTCCAGCCTGGTCGACCTCCGCTGGCGCGCGATGCGCGACCAGCTGGACGCCCAGTCGGCCAGTCCGGAAACCCTGGCCGTGCTGGACGAAGCGATCCTCGGCCACCCCGCCCCGACCGGTCCGGCGGGCCGCGCGCTCATCGTCCGCGACAACGAGGTGGTGCTGGACCGCGACCTCCCCATCCCGCCTTCCGGTTACACCGCAAGGCTTTCCCCGCTCCCGTACCTGCTGCCGCTGGTGGACCTCGCGGAGCCGCTGGTGCCGCACGTGATCGTCCACCTTGACCACCTCGGCGCGGACCTGCGCGGTGTCGACCACGCCGGCCGCTCGGTGGCCGTGGCCACCGTCGGCGGCCGCCTGCCCCCGAGCGGCGAACGCCTGCGCACCGCGGAGCTCTCCGACATCAGCGAGGAGGCGTCCCGCATGGTGACGTGGCTCAAGGCCCCGCTGCTGGTGCTGGCCGGTCCGCTGCGGGCGCGCCGGGCCCTGCGCAACACGCTGCCGTCCGTCCACCAGCACATCGTGGTCGAGGTCGACGCCACCCCGCGCTCCGGCGCCACGAACATCGACCACGTCGTCCACCACCTCGCCAGCCGCCGCAACCACGACGAGAACCGCGACGTGGTCGACCGCTTCCGCGACGAGTCGACCAGGTCGACCGGCACGGCGGTGCACGGTCTCCGCGCGGTCTCGGCGGCGCTGAGCGCCGGGGCCGTCGCGACCCTGCTGCTGAGCGACGCGGTGGTCGGCGAACGCGACCTGTGGGTGGACCCGACCGGGAACCAGATCTCGGCGACGCCGCACACCGGCCTGGTCAAGCAGCGGGCGGACGAGGTCCTCCCGCACGCCGCCGTCGCGACCCGAGCCCACATCGTCCTGGTCGGGGAGCACCTGCGCCTGCACGAGGACGTCGGCGCGCTGCTGCGCGGCTGACTCACCCCCGTTTCAGCAGCCGCACCACGGCCGGTTCCACGATCGCCCGCACCCGGTCGGACACCAGTTCGCCGTCACCTGCCCGGCGCAGTGCCGCCCGCACGGTCCTCCCCTGCTCGAACGCCTCCACCAGGCGGGGGTCGACGTAGGACTTCCGCGCCACGGCGGGGGTGTTCCCCAGTTCCTCCGCCACGTCCTCCATCACCGCGCTCACGACCCGCGCCCGTTCCCGCTCCGACGTCGGCTTGTCGGCCCGCGCGAACTCCACCGCCGCCACGACGGTCGCGTGCCACGTCCGCAGGTCCTTCACCGAGTACTCGTCCCCCACCAGTTCCTTGAACCGCTCGTTCACGTCCTCGGCCCGCACCTCGCACCGCCGGTCCCCGTCCCGGTACACCAGCAGCCGGTCCGACTCGCCGCCCGCGCGCCGCAGCGACCGCACGACCCGTGCGAGCGCCGGGTCCTCCAGGTCGCGGGTGAACTCCACGCCGCTCTTCGCCGGGTAGGAGAACCCCACGACGTCCCCACGCACGACCACGTGCGACTTCAGCAGCGTCGCCACGCCGAACGAGCCGTTGTCCTGCGCGTAGGACTCGCCGCCCACCCGGAAGATCCCCCGGTCCAGCAGGTGCAGGGCGGTCGCCACGACCCGCGAGGCCCCCAGCCCCGGCTCCCGCATCAGCTCCTCCACCTCCTCCCGGAACGCGGGCAGCGATGGTGCCAGCCCGAGCACCCTGGTGAACTTCGCCGCGTCCTGCTCCTCCGTCCACCGCGGGTGGTAGAGGTACTGGCGCCGCCCGGCGTCGTCCGTCCCCACCGCCTGCACGTGCCCGTTGGGGAACGGGCTGATCCACACGTCCCGCCACGCGGGCGGGATCGCCAGGTCCGCGATCCGCGCCCGCACCTCGGCGGACGCGGTCGCGCCGGAGGCGTCCCGGTAGGTGAACCCCCGCCCGTGCCGTGCGCGAGCCCAGCCCGGACCGGTCACGTCGCTGCGCCGGAGTCTCATACCGACCCCTGTGCCCACGCCCGCCCGAACACAAACCCGACTCCGGGGTTGAACCGCCACCCGAACGGGTAAAGGCACACATGACCTCCCCGTGGACCGTCGGCGTCGAGCAGGAGCTGTTCCTGGTGGACCCCGAATCCCGTCGTCCGGTCCCCCTCGCCCCCGAGGTGGTCGCCGAGGCCGGTGACGCCTTCGACGTGCAGCGCGAGCTGACGCCGTTCCAGATCGAGGTCGCGACCCCGGTGTGCGAGACACCGGAGGAACTGGTCGACCAGATCCGCGCGGGCCGCGAGCACTTGGCCAAGGCGGCGAAGGCCGTGGGCGCGAACCTGATGGCGTCGGCCATCCCCCCGCTCGGCCGCGCGGGGCCCCCGCCGGAGAGCGACGACCCCCGCTACCGCCTCATGGAGCACTCGCACCGCAAGCTCCTCGGCGGTCAGGGCGTCTGCGGCTGCCACGTCCACGTGGGCGTGCCGGACGCCGACACGGCGATCCTGATCTCGAACGCCCTCCGCCCGTGGCTGCCGACGCTCCTCGCCCTCACGGTGAACTCGCCCGTGATGGACACCGAGGACACCGGCTACGCGAGCTGGCGGGCGATGATCTGGTCGCGCTGGCCCGTCGGCGGCGCGCCGCCGCACTTCGAGTCGGCCGAGCACTACGAGCGGCTGGTCCGGTCGCTCATCGACTCGGAAGCTCTGCTGGACAAGGGAATGGTGTACTGGGACATCCGCCCGTCCGCCAACCACCCCACGATCGAGGTCCGCGTCGCCGACCTGCCGATGACCGTCAAGGAGGTCGCGGTGTTCGCGGAGCTGGTGCGCGCGCTCGCCGCCACCGCCGCCGAGAACCCGCCGACCGACGAGCCGGTGGACCCCGTGCTGCTGCGCGCCGCCGCGTGGCGGGCCGCGCGCGACGGGATCGACGGGCAGGGGGTCGACCTGCGCACCGGCGCGCTCGTGCCCGCGCACGACCAGGCCGCCCAGCTCGTCGCCTACACGGCCGACGCCCTGCGCCGGGTCGGCCAGTTGTCCACTGTGGAGGAACACCTGGCGTGGTTGCGCGCCAACGGTTCCGCCGCGACCCGGCAGCGCAGGGCGCTCAAGGCCGACAGCGATCCGCGCGCGCTCGTGGACCGGCTCGTCGCGTGGACGCTCGACTGAAGTGACCTCCCGCGCCCAGCGGGGTCTACCGTAGGTGAACCGCCACCCCCCGGCGGTCGAAGTGAGAGGAGACCGGTGTGCCCGATCCCACAGCGACGGGAGCGACCGCGCCTCAGCCCGCCGTCCTGGCGTCCGTGCAGGTGAACCGCGCGGCTCCGGGCCTGGTGGTGCTGCACGTGTCCGGCGAGCTGGACACCACGAGTGCCCAGGAGCTCGCCCTGCCGCTGCAGGACCAGCTGGTCGAGGCCAACAAGACCGTGGTCGTCGACCTCGGCGGCGTGCGGTTCCTCGGCTCGGCGGGCCTGGAGGCGCTGGTCGTCGGCCAGCAGCGGGCGACCGAACTCGACATCGCGTTCGTGGTCGTCGCGTCCGGCCGTGCGGCCCTGCGGCCCATCGAGGCGACCGGCCTCAACTCGGTGTTCACGATCGTGGCCACCGTCGACGAGGCCGTCGCGAAGCACTAGACGAGCGAGCGCCGGACAGTGCGGATGGCGCAGCGCACCGCCCCGACCGTGGGCAGTGCGCTGCGCCCCGGCTCCACGACCCAGCGCGCCGCGCCGGTCTCGATCCGCCGTGGCCCGTCCCAGCAGCGCACGGCGGGCGGCAGCACGTAGTGCTGCACCGGTTCCGGCTCGGGGTCCGCCAGGAACAGCCACCGGCCGCGCGCGGCGGCCAGGATCGGCCCCAACGGCCCCGCGAACGTGAGCTGGTGGCTCACCTCGCCCGCCCACCCGGCGGGCACCTCCACCGCGACCACGCCTTCGTCCAGCAGCAGCGCGTCGTCGTGCCAGTTCCACATGCCCGGTGATCTTCAGCCCGTCACGTGTCCGGGACGTGTCGTGACGCAGCGTGGCGTGTTACGCGGTGTTTCGGACCTTCCTCGTGTCAGACCTCGCCGATGTCCTCGAACCACAGCTCCGGCCGGGCCGCGATGAAGTCCGTCATGAGCCCCACGCACTCCTGGTCGTCCAGCAGCGTGATCCGGACGCCGTGCTCGGCCAGCCAGTCGTGGCCGCCGGAGAACGTCGTGGCCTCGCCGACCACCACGTGCGGGATGCCGAACTGGCGCACCAGCCCGGAGCAGTACCAGCACGGCGACAGCGTCGTGACCATGATCGTGTCGCGGTAGCTCGCCCGACGGCCCGCGTTGCGGAACGCGTCCGTCTCGCCGTGGCTGGAGGCGTCGCCGTCCTGCACCCGCCGGTTGTGGCCACGCCCGAGCAGCGTCCCGTTCACGTCGAACAACGCCGCGCCGATCGGGATCCCACCCTCCGCGAGCCCGGCCCTGGCCTCTTCGACGGCTACCGCGAGCATCTCCTGTGCGTCCATCGGCCCACGCTAGCGCTCACCCCGCGCCGAAGCAGACGAAGCCGACGCTCGCCGCGTACGCCAGGTCGTCGCCACCCTCCGAGTGCTCCCGCTGCGCCTGCGCGAGCGCCACGGCCGGGGTCACGCCCTGCGCGAGCCTGCGGTGCAGGTCGACCATGAGCGGCGTGGTCGTCTCGGTCGGCACCGGCATCACCGGCGCGATCAGCGTGGCCGTGCCCAGGCCCAGGAGGGCCGCCGTGAAGCCCATCAGCTCGTCGCCGGGCCGCACGGCCGACATCCCCGAGTCGCACGCCGACAGCACGACCCGCGCGGGCGGCGTGCGCAGGCGTTCCAGGTCGTAGACGGTCAACGGCCCGTCGGCCAGCTCCAGCGCGGAGAACAGCGGGTTGTCCGCGCGGAACGAGCCGTGCGCGGCCACGTGCGCCAGCGTCGCCCCGTCCATCGCGGCGGCGACCTCGTCCACCGTCGCCTTCCCGTCGACCAGGATCCGCGCGCCCGGCACGTGCTCGGCCACGGCGGTGATCTCGGTCGGCGCGGCGGGCAGCCGTGGTCCGGCCGCCAGCACGGCCACGTCGTCCGGTCGGGGCACGCGCGAGGACGTGGCGGCCCGCAGCCACACCGTCGCCGACGGCGCGACCGTCACGGACCGGCCCTCGTTGCCCGGCAGCACCGCCCACGGCAGGCCGTTGAGCACGCCCGTCGGCGCGAGCACCAGCGCGCGGCCGTCGATCCGCTTGCGCAGCGGCGTGAGCAGCCGGTCCGCGAGCCGCCGGGCGGCGTGCGCGGCGGTGGCCCGCAGGTGCGACCGGTCGACCGAGGCGGGCAGCGTCACCATGCGGTGCAGCGCGAAGCGCAGCAGCCGGATCTCCCGCACCGCCCCGTCCACGTCGCCGAGCCGGTGCAGCGACGCCCGACCGCCCGCCACGACGACCGCGAGCAGCTCGTCGTCGAAGTTCACGTACTCCACCAGCGCCGCGTCCCCCAGCGCCCACGCCAGGTCCCGCACGGCGGGCGGCCGGTGAATCGCACCCCCGCCGCTGACCTGACGGCTCAGGTCGCGGACCCGCTGCTCCATCCGCACCTGCCGCTGCCGCAACGCCCCCGACGCCTTGCCCGCCAGCAACGCGGCTTCCAAATCGGCGGTCACGGCCCGCAGCTCGGCCAGCGCGTCGGCCACCGCGGAGTCCTCCGGCGGCCGCGCGGGCGTCATCCGCAACGCCCCAGCCCGCCAGCTCTCCGCCCACGTCAGCACCTTCGCCGCGTGCCCGGTCGCGACCGCCCCGCGCAGCCCGGCCAACGCCAGCGCCTTGCCCTGCGCCCCGCTCAACGCCCGCAATTCCGCGGCTCCCAGGGACACGCGGTACTCGTCCAGCAGCGCCAGCCCGCGCCGCAACGCCGTCTGCGCGCCACGGGGGTTGCCGTCCAGCTCACGCCGCAGCGCCTCGGCATACCAGCCCTGCGCGCGGTTCACCGCCGGACCGCCCCGCCGCGCCGCGCCCGCCACCTCCAGGTGCTCGCGCGCCAACGCCGAATCCCCCAGGTCGCGGGCGATCAGCGCCGCGTCCACCCGAGCCTCCAACGCGGGCGTCCGCCAGCCCAGCTCGTCCAACCGGTCCGCCACGCGGGCCATCCCGGTGCCCAGCCGCCGCGACCGCTGCCCGCTCAAGTACGCCGCGTGCAGCTCGACGTGCCGGGCGTTCGCCTCCCACACCTCGCGCTTCTCCCGCCGGAACCCCTTGCGCGCCAACGCCGCCGTCTCCGCCGCCTGCTCCAGGTCACCCTCCAGCAGCGCGATCCGCGCCCGGTAGAACAACGCCTCCGACCGACCCAGCACCAGGTTCCGGCCGCCCATCTCGGCCAACGCCCGATCGGCCGCCGCCCGCGCCTCCTCCACCAGCGGCACCGACACCAGCAGCTCCAGCCGGTTGATCAGCAGCAGCGGGCGCGGCACCTCCAGCCGCCGGTACTCCGCGTCCGCCTCGGCGAACATCGTCAACGCCCGCGGGATGTCCCCCGCCCGCACCGCGGAGATGCCCGCGTTCCACCGCACGTCCGCCACGGCCAAGTCCTGACCCAGCTCGCGGTAGAGCAGCGCGGACCGGTCGAAGTCCTCGTCCGCGGCCCGCAGACCCCCGGTGTACGCCCGCAGCAGGCCGCGGTTGTTCAGCACGCGCGCCTCGGTGAGCCGGTCGTCGAACCTCCGCACCACGTCCACGGCCGCGTTGTACTCGCGCAGCGCCTCGTCGTAGCGGCACAGGAAGTGCAGCACGATCCCGCGCGTCGTCCGCCCCGCCCCGGCGTCCTGCCCGTGCAGGTCCGGCAGCGCCGCCGTGATCGCGCGCAACGCCTGCACGTGCCTGCCGGTGTTCGACAGGACGAACGCCAGGCTCATCCGCGCCAACGCCGTCAACCGCGCCGAATCCGCACTTCTCGCGATCCGGACCGAACTCCGCAGGTGGCGTTCGGCCGCGTCGAAGTCGTGCAGTTCGCGGAACGACAGCCCGATGGCGCGCTCGGCCAGCGACGCCTCCTCGGCGTCGCCCGCCGCCCGTGCGCGACGCAGCGCCGAACGGCCCATCTCGATTGCCGCGTGCGGGTCACGTTGTCTCGCGTCCAGCGCATCGGCGGCGGAAACATCGGCCACCCGTGCACTTTATCGGGCGACCGATTGGGAACGTCGTTGTGGTAGCTTGACCACGCTGTTCGGTTGCCGCATGTCCACCCCTCCGCGACGTTGTTGTGAGGCTTTGGTGTCAAAATCGTCGGACCGCGCCGAGCTTTACCTGAAAGCACTTGACCAGCTCATCGCCAAGGATGAACGCATTCGGCTGCACGCCGAACCGGGTCGTGAGTTCCTGTTCCGACCGGGCCAACTGCTGGTCACCACCGAAGACCTCCAGCGGGTAATCGCCAAACTGCGGGAGAACGGTTTCCGATTCGAATTGGGCAAGGGATTCCTCGGTTTGGAACGGGTGAATCTCCCCAACAATCGCGACGACATTCCGCGGATCGTCCGCCTGCTCCGCGACCCCAAGACCTGGCCGGGTGAGCGCACCCCGGTCGTCCAGCCGCACCACCTGACCGTCGGCCACGGCGGCAACATGCACGGCTGCCCCGGCGACCGGCCCCGCCCGACCACCCCGCTGCCGAAGCCGGGCAGGCCGGACCTGGGCAAGGGCGTGACGATCGGCGTGATCGACACCGGCATCTCCGCGACCGCCGCGACGGACCACCCGGACTGGCTGGGCGGTTGGTACACCCCGCAGGCCGACGACGTCGACGCCGCGTACGACCACGGCGACTTCTTCGCGCTCCAGGGTGGGCACGGCACGTTCGTCGCGGGCGTGGCCCGCCAGGCCGCGCCGGGCGCGCGCTTCGACCCCGAGGCGGCGCTGGACCCGAACGGCCTCGGCGACGAGGAGTCGCTCGCCACCGCCATCACCGGGCTCGCCAAGGGCGTGCAGATCGTCAACATGTCGCTGGGCTGCTTCACGCTCGACAACGTGGCGTCCGAGCCGGTGCGGCGGGCGGTCAACCTGCTGCCCAAGGACGTCGTGGTCGTCGCGTCGGCGGGCAACCAGGGCACGGACCGGCCGAGCTGGCCCGGCGCGCTGCCGAACGTGGTCGGCGTGGCCGCGCTGGCGCTCAACGGCGACGGCACGGTCGTCCCGGCCTGCTACAGCAACCGGGGCCACTGGGTCGACCTGTGCGCGATCGGCAACCGCAGCTCCACCTACCTCAAGGGCGAGTGGCAGCTGCCGGGCGAGCCGACCCCGGAGGCGTTCGACCGGTTCGCCTACTGGGCGGGCACGTCCTTCGCGACCCCGCACGTGTCGGGAACCATCGCCGCGCTGATGACGTCGAACGGGATCAGCGCCACCCAAGCCCGTGACCTGCTGCTGTCCGGCTCCGAGTTCTTCCCCGGCTACGGCGTCCAGGTGCCCTGACCGCGCACGAAATCCACTCCGACGTGTATCTGACGCGCCCCTCGGTGCTCCGCAGCTTGTGGCAGCATTTCCGAGCAAGGCGCGTCAGTCCCTGCTGAACAAGAGGAGGGGACGTGACCCATGCATCCCCGATCGCCGCGCTCGTCGAGGCGGCGAACGCGGGCGATCAGCGCGCGTGGAACGAGATCGTCGACCGGTACACGCCGCTGGTCCTGTCGGTGATCTACCAGCACCGGCTGCGCCCCGCGGACGCGGCGGACGTGAACCAGACGCTGTGGCTGCGGCTCGTGGAGCAGATCGGGAGGCTCCGCGACCCCGACGCCCTGCCGGGCTGGATCGCGACCACCACGCGCAACGAGTGCCTGCGCATGCTGAAGCTCCAGCAGCGGACCCAGCCGTTCGACCCCCAGGCGACCGACGAGCAAGCGGTGGCCGTGGACCAGGCGGACGTCGAGGCCGAACTGCTGGCGGCCGAACGGCGGCAGGCGTTGCGCGACGGGTTCCGGATGCTGTCCGACCAGTGCCGGGAACTGCTGGCGAAGCTGATGGCCGACCCGCCGCCGAGCTACGCCGACGTCAGCACGGACCTCGACATGCCGATCGGCAGCATCGGACCCACCCGGATCCGCTGCCTGAACAAGTTGCGCAAGACGCCCGCGATCCTCGCGTTCACGGGCGTGGCCCCGGAGGGAGGTGTGCTCGGTGCGGCACTGGGACAGCGATGAATTCCTGCTGGGGGACCTCGACGCGGCGTTGACCGAAGCGGCCTCGGTGCCGCCGGAGTTCCTGGAGGCCGGGCGCGCCGCGTTCGCGTGGCGCACGATCGACGCGGAACTGCTGCTGCTCACCAGCTACGACTCGATCCTGGACACCGAGTTGGCGGGCAGGGCGCGGGCGGTGCTGACGGCGCGGCAGCTCGTGTTCGACGCGGACGGCGTCTCGTTGCAGGTGGAGGTGACCGAGGCCGGGATCGCGGGGCAGCTCATGCCGCCGAGCCGGGCCGTGGTCGTGCTGCTCACCCCCGGTGGTCCCACCGAGGAGACGACGGCGGACGAGTTCGGCTCGTTCCTCCTCGGCCCGCCGCCTCCCGGCCCGATGCGCTTGCGCTGCACCATCGACGGCACCACCGTGCAGACCGACTGGATCTGCGTCTAGCCCCGTCGCGTTCACCCGCGGTCCGCGACGGGGCTGCCGTTTCTCCGGAACCGCTTCGGCGACCGATCCACCGCGCGGACGGGTGAACCGCGTTGTGGGCCGTTCAGCCGTTGACGTTGGTCGGTAAGGTAATCCCCTTCAGCGGACTCATCGCGAAGGCGGGCGTGGACCATGGTCGACCGGGTGGGCTGGGTGCCGGAGGGCGTCGACGTCGATCTGCCGAGCTCGGCGCGGATCTACGACTACCTGCTCGGCGGCGGCCACAACTTCGCCGCCGACCGCGACACCGCGGAGGAGCTGATCAAGGTCCTGCCGGTGCGCGACATGGCCCGGCTGAACCGGGCGTACCTGCGGCGCGCGGTGCTCGAACTCGTGGACCTCGGCGTGCGCCAGTTCCTCGACCTCGGCTCCGGCATCCCGACGGTCGGCAACGTCCACGAGGTCGCCCAGGAGGCCGACCCGACGTGCCGCGTCGTCTACGTCGACTTCGAGCCGGTCGCGGTCACCCACGCCGAGCTGCTGCTCGCCGACAACCCGAACGCCGCCGCGGTCCTCGCCGACCTGCGCGAGCCGGAGGCCGTGCTGGCCAACCCGGAAACCCGGCGGATGCTGGACTTCAGCCAACCCGTCGGCCTGCTCGCGGTTGGCGTGCTCCAGTTCATCCCCGACTCGGACGACCCGTGGGGCGTGCTGGCCCGCTACCGCGACGCCCTCTGCTCCGGCAGCTACCTGGCGCTGTCGCACTTCACCCCGGACCGGATGCCCGAGGCGATGGCCGCGGGCGCCGGCGTCTTCCGGAACACCGCCGAGCCGATCACGCCCCGCACCGCCGAGCAGGTGCTGCGGATGCTGGACGGCTTCGACGTGATCCCACCCGGTCTGGTGATGACGCCCGAGTGGCGTCCGGAGTCACCGGACGAGGTCGGCGACGACCCCGGTCGCGCCAACCTCTACGCGGCGGTAGGCCGAAAGCCCTGACCCAGGCCGGTCCGCTCCACCAGTCCGATCGCCGCCTCCGAGAAACGACGATGAGCACGATCCCAGGGGCAAAGCAGCCCCCGGACGGTCCGCCGCCGTCCGGGACCGAACCCGCTCACCTCCGTCTGGGGGAGAAGTGGGCCAAGGCGCTAGCGCGCACCGCGTACTCGCCCATGTCGCGCCGGAAGATCCGCCGCCACCTGGACACCCACGTGGACGCGCTGGTCGGTCTGCTCACCGCGACACCGTTCACCGCGGAGCCGGCAGCGGACATCGGCGCGTGGCTGGTCGACGCCCGCTACACCGGCCAAACCAGCCTCCAGACCACAGTGGACGTTCTAGGACCGGCACTCCGCACCCTGACCGACGCCCCGGACCGCGAGAACCGCGTGCTGTTCACCATGAGCGCCTTGGCGACCGGCTACGCCAACGCTGTGCGCGAACAGATCTTCGACGAGCAGGAACGCGTCCGCAACGCACTCCTGCTGACCTTGAGCGAAACCCAGCAGGACCTGCACGACAGCGAGGCCCGCTTCCGCCAGGTCTTCGCCAGCTCAGCGGTGGGAATCGTGACCCTCGACGCCACCGGCGCCCTCGTGGAGGCCAACCCGGCCCTGACCGCGATGCTCGGCCACCAGACACCCACCCCACCGGAGGTCTTCACCCAAGAAGACCTCGACGGCCTCCGAGCGTCGTGCGACTCACTGCTCAAGGCCATGGAGGAGAGCTCCCGCTCCGAACGCCGCTTCACCGGCCCGGACGGCGACGAGATCTGGGCGAACGTGGTCCTGTCAGTAGTCCGGGACAGCAACGACCAACCCAAGTTCTTCGTAGCCGTCATCGAAGACGTGACGGACCAACGCACCCTGCGCGAATACCTCCGCTTCCAGGCCCTCCACGACGTCCTGACCGGCCTCCCCAACTGGCAGAGCTTCCTGCCACACCTGGAAAAGGTCCTGGGCAGACTCCACGTCCCGGACACCATCACCCTGTGCTACCTCGACGTGGACAGCCTCGCCCTGGTCAACGACGGCCTCGGCTACCAAGCAGGCGACCGCGTACTCACCGAAATCGCCCACCGCCTCACCGCAGTCGTAGCAGGCGACTTGGCGGTAGTAGCACGAGCGGGCGGCGACGAGTTCGTCATCCTCATCGAGGACTCCCCGGCAACACCCACCATCTCCACCCTGGCAACCGCGATCGACAACGCCGTGGCGGAACCGATCAAACTGGACGCCACCCACTCCACCGCCGTCTCGGCCAGCATGGGTTTCATCCGCACCTCGGCACGCGGCACAGACGCACTCGCCCTCGTCCGCCAGGCCCACAGCACCCTCCGCCGCGCGGAAACCAAGGGCAAACGCCAATGGGCGTACTACGACCCCGACCAGGACGCCGTGGACCGCCCCCACCTGGAACTGGTGGCAGCACTCCCAGGCGCCCTGGAAGCAGGCGACATCTACACCGAGTTCCACCCGGTGGACGGCCTGCTCCTCCTAGCGAACCTGCGCTGGGAGTTGGACGACCGCCTCATCCACCACGACGAGTGCCTGATGTTCGCCGACGAGCTGGGCCACACCATCCCCCTGGGCACAACCCTCCTCACCCACTCCACCACCAGGGCATCAGACCCCGAAGAACACCTACCGGTCCTGGTCCGCCTCTCCCCCGACCACTCCCGCGACCCAGACCTGACAGCGGCAGTCGGCCGAGCCCTGACTGTCGCCGGTCTGGCCCCACACCGACTGTGGGTGGGTTTGTCGTTGCGGGGCACAGGATGCGAGGAGTGGGACGACAACGCCACGGTCCTGGCGGACATGGGCGTGAAGGTAGTCCTCCACGACCTGACCGGCGGCGCGGACGACCTGTCCTTTGTAGACCAAACCCACCCACACGCCGTGATCTTGAGCCCAACCCCGGACAGCCCACTCGCACGCGCTGGAGCGGGAGCGGTGGTGACACTGCTGCGGGACGCCGGGGTGGTCGTGCTGGCGGACGAAACCGACGAGGAGCCGAACGAGTGGCTGCGCTCGATCGGCGTGGATCACTTGCTACCCAGGCAGACGATGGACGAGTACTAGGTTCTACCCGAACGGAAGCAGCCGATCGGGTTAGGGGTCGAGCGGAATATTCTCTTTGCTGGGGCCAGATTTTGCTTCGGGTGCCGTCGGGCCTGGCGTCTACGGGGTTCTAAGGTGGCTCTCGCGGCGGCTCGGCTTCCTGCTTGCTCACCCAGCGACACCAGGTCGCTGCTTGGTCACCCAGCGGCTTCCGGTTCCAGCCGGGCCGGCCAGCGGCTACGACTCCCAGCCGGGCTGGTCAGCGGCCACAGCTCCCAGCCTGCCTACCTGGCGGCTTCGACTTCCAGCGTGCTGTGTCCGATTTGATTTGGGGCCCCTAGATTTGCCCCTTGATCGGGCCAAAAGGCAGTGCCCCAAAGCCGTGCCCGATCTCCAATTTTAAGGGGCAAATCCCCCAAATAAAATCGGACACGAACCAACCAGCCAGGCCCAGCAGGCAGGCAATCAGCTCTCAAGCCTGCTGCCGCAGGCAACCCTGCGCCGTCGACGAGCGGCAGGCCTGCCGCAGGCAACCTTGCGTCGGCCGGTCCTGTAGGCCTGCCGGAGGCAACCCTGCGCCCTCAACCACTCCAAGCTGTCTGCCGCAGGCAACCTGTGACTGAAGCACCGCAGAAGCCGTAGTCAGCAGGCCCCCGGCCTCAACCCAACCCCGTGACCAACCCGACCTGGCCGCTACCTGCACCGATCGGAACTGCTCTTTCTCTCTTCCGGCCCCCGGCCGGCACTCGCACCGGGACCAATCCGTAGCTTGCCGGCAGGTTCTTTTAACCCCCACCCCGGCCGGCCCCCGGTTGTTTT